>NZ_JBSQIC010000001.1:0-124144 GCF_055108615.1 Tangfeifania sp.
TTTTGCTGTTTCAGTGAAATGTTGCTGCGCACCCAGTTTACAAATTCGGGCAAGCGGGTAACCGCGCGGCTCACTACAAAATCGTATTTGGTTTTTAGCTGCTCCACGCGGATTTGTTCGGCAGTGACATTTTCCAAACCGAGACTTTCAGAAACGGCTTTCACCACTTTAATTTTTTTGCCGATGGAATCGACCAGGTGAAATTTTACGTAAGGGAAGAAAATGGCCAGCGGAATTCCGGGAAATCCGCCGCCGGTGCCTACATCCAAAATTTCGGAACCGGGCGTAAAATGAATAAATTTGGCAATGGCCAGCGAATGCATCACGTGGCGCTCGTAAAATTCAGAAAAATCTTTCCGCGAAATCACATTTATTTTGGAGTTCCAGTCGGCGTAAAGCGGTTCAAGTTGTCTGAACAGTTCAATTTGTTCCGGGTTTAAATCGGGGAAATACTTCAGAATAATATCCATTTTATTTGTCATGCATTCCGGCTTATCTCCGTATTTTCAATTAATTTAAACAACATTTCGCGCGCCCTGAAAAGCTGGGCTTTTACGGTGCCCAATGGAAGATCCAGTTCTTTGGCGATTTCTTCGTATGAATATTCGCGAAAATAACGCAGCTCAACTAGCATCCGGTAGCGCGGTTTGAGGTGCCTTACTACACGATGCAGCAGAATAGCTTTTTGCTGCCTGATGAGTTTTTCCTCGGGGTCGGGCTCTTTCGATTTCAACCTGACGGCCTCGTTATTCTGACCGGATTCATTATTTTCTATGGTAACATAAGTTCCCTTCTTGCGGCGCAAAAAATCGATGCAGTTGTTTGATGCAATTTTAAAAAGCCAGGTGCTAAAAGCATAGGTAGGCGAATACTGATGAATATTCTTGAATGCTTTGCCAAATGCCTCAAGTGTGAGATCCTCCGCATCGTTGCGGTTATTCACCATTTTCAGCAACATAAAATAAATGGCATCTTTATAGCGGGCAAGCAACCGTGTAAAGGCTTTCTCGTCGCCATCAAGTGCTCTTTGCACTAGTTCGTAGTCGTGAAGTGCCTTTTCTGACAAATTTATTTTTGGTTCTTCCATTTTTGGCTGCTTCGGTTTAAAAATAAATAACCACTGTAACCCAACTTTAAATATGGCATAAATAACGCATACACTAACGAAGATAAGAATAATTTACGTTCATTCAAACGTTTTAGGATTATTTTTATGATAAACGAAAATACAATAATATAAATCAACAGAAGTGCTGAAATCAAGGGCCATAATTCAATAAAAAATAAGTAGAGAATTACTGCAAAAGGCAAAAAAGCCAGGGTAAAAATTTTTTCAAGCCAAATAACCAGCCTTATACCCAAAGGTAAATAAGTTCGAATTCGCCTTTCTTTTATCAACAACTCGGCGAAATGCCTGCGCTTAACTGTCATCTCTTTTCTAATTGCAGTTTGGTGAGTAAAATTAATTTCAACAGAACTCTTCTTAATAAATGTATTGATGACCAGCTCCAGGTTAGCAAAAGGTTCTTTTACTTTTTGGCCAAAACCACCAGCCTCAAAATACATTGATTTACGAAAAGCAACATTCTCTTCGAAATTGATATAAGGAAGGCCGTTTAAAATAAAGCCGCAACTTTTCAGTTGCTGAAAAAAACTTTCGGATCGGTACAAGCAGTTAAAAAATTTACCGGTGGAAATAATATTGGAGTAGTTCACCACAACATTTTTGGCTTCTCCGGTCTGCGATGAAACGAATTTCGCCCATTTCTCTCCCGTGAATGAAATCCCGGGCGGAATTACCGCTACCCATTCATTCCGGGCTGCTTTCAGGGCAATATTCCGGGCCATTTTTTCTGAATAGCGTGTTTCCTGGGGCAGCGAAGAAATCCGGAGGTTTTTATAGTTTGCTTTTAAAACGCCTAATACCGAAAGCGAATTGTCCTGCGAAAAATCATCAACGGCTACAATTTCAGAATCCGGTTTGACCAATGCAAACAGCGGTGGCAAATTCTTTTTCAGGTTCAGGTCCTCATTTCTGAAAGCCAGCAGCAATGAAACAGGAGAATAGCCAACGCGTTCAGGTTCTTTCAGAAACAAAACCCTGCCTGTGAATAAAAAAAGATAAATTATCTTCAACAGATAAATAACCAAAAATGTATCAATTATCACCCATTCATAAACTTGCAAACGGGCAAAAGCAGCCAACAACGATTCAATCATCAGATAGTAATAACAGAATAAAAATAACCCGCACCAAAAATGGTAACATTCGTTTCAATTTCAAAATATTTTATTCGTGAAAAGCCACAAATCATTTCTGTTCCGAATTAGGATTAATTAACACCTTCAACCCAATTGTTTTCAGGTGCAATTCGGGCAGAATGGCTATATTTGCCACCGCTAAAAAAGGTTATGGAGTTTAAGGTTACAGCAACAACAAGCAATTCAAGAGCAAGGGCAGGTGTTATTACCACTGGCCACGGCACTATTGAAACACCTATTTTCATGCCTGTGGGCACAGCGGGCTCGGTAAAAGGAATCCACACCCGCGATTTGCAGGAAGACATTAAAGCACAAATAATTTTAGGCAATACGTACCACCTCTACCTCCGCCCCGGGATTGATGTAATTGAAAAAGCCGGGGGACTGCATAAATTCAACAGGTGGGACGGTCCCATTTTAACCGACAGCGGCGGCTACCAGGTTTTTTCGCTGGGCGACATCCGCAAACTCACCGAAGAAGGAGCGCGGTTTCAGTCGCACATCGACGGATCGTACCACATTTTCACACCCGAAAATGTAATCGATATACAACGCTCAATCGGAGCCGACATTATGATGGCTTTCGATGAGTGCACACCCGGTGATGCCGATTATGCTTATGCAAAAAAATCACTTGAGCTAACTCAGCGCTGGCTCGGCCGCTGTATTAACCAGTTTGACAACACTCAACCCAAATACGGTTACAGTCAAACGCTTTTCCCCATTGTTCAGGGAAATACTTTTACTGATTTGCGGCAGAAAGCCGTTGCTCATGTTAAATCGTATAATGCCGACGGCTATGCCATCGGTGGCCTTTCGGTTGGAGAACCCGAAGAAGCCATGTACGAAATGACCGAAGTTTGCACGGCCGACCTTCCGGAAGACAAACCCAGGTACTTGATGGGCGTGGGAACTCCCGTAAATATTCTGGAAGGAATTGACAGGGGTATTGACATGTTCGATTGCGTTATGCCAACACGCAACGGCCGCAACGGGATGCTTTTTACATCGAGTGGAATCATAAACATACGAAATAAAAAATGGCAAAACGACCACTCGCCTGTCGATGAAAATGGCACTTCCTTTGTTGATCAATATTCAAAAGCTTATTTAAGGCACCTGATTATTTCAAACGAAATGCTCGGGGCACAAATAGCCAGCCAACACAACCTTGCATTCTACTTGTGGCTGGTGAAAACGGCCCGTCAAAAAATTACAGAAGGCGGTTTTAAAAGCTGGAAAGAAGAAATGACAGAACGACTAAAAGAAAGATTGTAGGAGGTAATGAAATTTTATAAAACCATCGACATATACATAACCAAAAAGTTTTTGGGAACTTTTTTTTATGCTATTACTTTAATACTTAGCATTGCGGTGGTTTTCGACATGTCAGAAAACCTGGATGAATTTTTGTCGAAAGATATTCCCTGGTCAACCATTATTACAGAATATTACCTGAGCTTTATCCCCTATTTCGCCAACCTGTTTAGTCCGCTGTTTACATTTATTGCAGTAATATATTTCACATCGAAAATGGCGTACAACACCGAAATTATTGCCATTTTAAGCAACGGTGTTTCTTACCGGCGGTTAATGCGGCCCTACATGGTTTCTGCATTAATTCTTGCCGCTTTTTCATTTACACTCGGCAATTATATAATTCCACCCGCCAACCGGACAATGAATGAATTCCGGCAGTTTTACATCGATAACAACAGGCAAAGCGTTTCAAACGAACGGAATATCCACCGCCAGATTGAACCCGGCGTTTTTATTTACATGCAGAGTTTTAATGCAAACAACGTGGGATACCGGTTTACTCTCGAACGTTTTGAGGATTCCAAACTGGTAGAAAAAATAACGGCAGACAACATCAGATGGGATGAAGAGTCGGGCAAATGGATTATTAACAACTGGTGGAAAAGAACCATTTACGATGACCATGAAGAGTTTGAAAAGGGCTACCGGCTCGACACCACACTAAACATGACTCCTGAAGATTACAAAGTGATGAAAAACGAAATGGAAAATTTCACTACCCCGGCACTGAAAAAAGAAATTTCAAAAATGAAACTGAGGGGAGTGAATACAGTGGAATGGGAAATTGAAAGGCACAAACGAATAGCCGGTCCTTTTTCTGCATTTATACTTACAATAATTGGTGCCGGGCTTGCCTCACGTAAAATAAAAGGCGGACTCGGGTTACACCTTGGACTCGGGCTGCTGCTCAGTTTCTCCTATATTTTATTTTTACAGGTTTCCACAGTTTTTGCAATAAGCGGAAGCACCTCTCCTTTCGTTGCCGTTTGGATTCCCAACCTGGGTTACAGTGTTATTGCGTTCTTCGTATTCCGCTGGGCAGCAAGATAAAATAATTAGATATTCCGAACAAACACCCCATTTTTATTTAATCTGCTGTAAAACAGAAAAAAAATTTACAAAAATTGAAAGGAGGTCAAAATTTGTCCTCCTGAAGATTTATTTTTAAATGGAATATTTTAAAAATGAATATTTTACACTGTTTTTACGTAATATAAACGTATTTATTTATATGGCCTGATTGCCGACGGCAACCAGGTAGATATGTAACGTATGATTTTAACGGAATAGGAGGAAATGAATTATGAAAAAGTTATTAAAGTTTTTATTGGTTGGGGTTGCTTGTACAACTCTTTACGCAGGGTGTAACAACATGGTAAATAATGATATAATAGTAAATTACCCAATAGATGTGGACGTAAGTGATTTTAGCTTAACGGAAACTGCCTGTAATTGGAGTTGGCAAACAATAAAGGAAGATACAGTCTATGTTATTAATTCGGCAGAACAGTTTCTTATGTTTATTACTTGTCAGAAAGATGAGACTCCTGCAGTTGATTTCGAAAAACATTCATTGCTTCTTACCAAGGGTGGAACTACAAGTGGCGTTCATAAAATCGACCGGAATTTACAGCAAACTTCAATCAATGAATACAAACTAACGGTTGATATAACGCTGGAAATGACGACAGTGGCGCAGGGATGGATGATAGCGGTACTCACTCCGAAACTTTTAAGCAGTACTACAATTGAATTAGATGTTAAACAACATTATTAATTACCCCATTATGAAACAACAATATAAATATATCATTTTGCTAATATCTGTTCTTTTCTGTTTATTAGCCAAAGGTCAACCAACAACATTTTATTATTATCAGGGAGAAAAATTTTATTTGGGGATCGACTATTCCCGGATATCGGTAGTATCGGAAGGGGAAATCCCTTTGGATAAAATAAAAAAACAGAGTTGTTACATCCAATTTTATCATTAAAAATCAACAGAAAAGTTTTACTATACAAAATATAATTTCTATTAATAAACAAGACATAGATATTTTCACGACTGAAATAGAATTTCCGGATAAAATCGATAATGAAGAATATCTTTCTATAATTCAGAACCTTCAAAATGAAGAAAGTATATTAAAAGTATCTCCAACTTATACCATTATGGATAAGAAGCTGGGTCTTTCCAATAACTTTTATGTAAAGCTTTATAGGACAGACGATGCAAAGATTCTTTATGACATGGCAAAAAATTATTCAATACAAATTTTGGGTTATAACGAATTCATGCCATTATGGTTTACGTTGTCTTGCACAAAAGAAACTTCTTACAACGTGATAGAGGCGGCGAATGTCTTTTTCGAGTCCGGATTATTTGAAAGCTCAGAACCTGAATTTTTGTATCATGATCTTGTAATATCAAACGATCCATATTTTACTAGTCAATGGGGATTAAAAAATACTGGTCAATACGGTGGAACACCCGGTATTGATATTAATGCAGAAGAAGCATGGAATATAACGACCGGTTCTTCGAACATTCGGGTTGCAGTATTTGACCATGGTTTTGAAATGAATCATCCGGATCTTCAAAATAATGTGTTTGGAACTGGATACGACGCTACAACAGGTACAAGTCCTGCATGGGTTCGAGGAGACCATGGTACAGCTTGTGCTGGAATTGTTGGTGCTCAACAGAACAATTCCATAGGAGTTAGTGGGGTAGCTCCTTCTATCAGGTTAATGTCAATAAGTATTAATCTTCTTTTTTCAGACACTCCTCAGCAATTAGCCAACGGTTTTAATTGGGCTTGGCAAAATGGAGCAGATGTTATAAGTAATTCATGGGGAGGTTATACTCCCTCTTCTATAATTGATGATGCAATTACTAACACTTTAAATAATGGACGAAACAATAAAGGAACGATAGTTGTTTTTGCCGCGGGGAATGAAAATAATACAAATATAAGATATCCGGGGAATAGCAATCCGGATATATTGGTAGTTGGAGCAATAAGTCCTTGCGGTGAAAGGAAAAGTTATACTTCCTGTGATGGGGAATGGAGATGGGGTAGTTGTTACGGCACACAGTTAGATATAGTAGCACCAGGTGTACTAGTTCCTACAACTGACAGGCAGGGAACAGCTGGTTATAATCCCAATGTTCCTTTACACGTAAATAGTGGAGGAAACAAGATAACTACTGACTTTGCAAATGAAGATTATACTGTCTGGTTTAATGGCACTTCGTCAGCATGCCCTCATGTTGCAGGTACCGTTGCTTTGGTTTTAAGTGTGAATCCTTCTTTAACAGTACAGCAAGTTAATAATATCATTGAATCCACTGCTCAAAAAGTAGGCGGTTACAATTATCAAACAACGCCCGGCCGTCCGAACGGCACATGGCATCAGGAAATGGGATACGGGCTGATAGATGCCTTTGCTGCTGTTCAGGCGGCAGATTGTCCGATAATTGTTGTAAGTGGCATTATTTCAACTGATATTACGTATTCCGATTGTATAATTGAAGTGGTTAATGCAACCATTCAGAACAATGCGGATGTAGTATTCGATGCAGAAGAATACACCCTCATAAACGGGACTTTTGAAGTTGAAACAGGTTCAATATTAGAAGTGAAATAATTGTAAAAAAGCCATAAAATCATGAAAGCAAAAATTTTTACCTTTCTTGCATTGGGTTTATTTCTGGGTCTCGCTTCCTGCAACATCACAGGCGATCCTGTGGAACAACCGGTAACAAAAGAAACGTTTAGCGGTTACGTGCAGAAATGGCCGTTTATCAGTGGCTCTTCGGTAGTCCTATCGGAACTGGATACAGAATTAAACCAGACCGGTCGCAGTTATTTCACCACCGTAACCGGCAACTCGGGCAGTTTCGAGCAAAAACAGGTGGAACTCATCTCTAACTACGTGCAACTGAAAGCGGACGGTTATTATTTTAACGAAGTGAGCGGAAAGTCGTCGCCGGGGCAGCTGACCCTGTATGCTACGGCAGATATTTCACAGGTCAGTTCGGCCAATGTGAATGCGCTGACGCACCTGGAAAGAAGCCGGGTGGAATACCTGGTGCAGCAACAGGGGCTTTCGTTTGATGCAGCCAAAGCGCAGGCGCAGCAGGAAGTGCTGGCTCTGTTCGAGCTGGAGCTGCCCGGGGATGCAACTCCCGAATCGTTAAACCTGACCAATAACGGTATCTTGCTGGCTGTTTCGTGCATTTTACAAGGACAATTGTCCACCGCCGGCATGTCGGAATTAATGTCGGGAATTATATCCGATATTAAAACTGACGGAACACTGGATAATCCTTCGCTGGGTTCGCAGTTGATTGATAACGCACGCCTTGTGAGTAAGGCAGCCATCCGCCAAAACCTGGAGGAGAAATATAGCGAACCGGGCATGGGAAACGTGGATATTTCGGATTTTGAAAGCTATGTGCAGCAATTTATGGATGAAACAGCTTACGAACCGAAAACCTTTATCACCTATCCCGAAACCGGTAGTCATGGATTAAATATCCTGGCTGAAGATGTTACTGTGATAAAAGCCTATAACGGTCACAGCACAAAGAATAATTTTTATTCCATGAAAGCGGAGCTGCCTGAAGGTACAAGCTTAAAAGTTGTACTGAAAGAAGGCTTGTGGTACTACCGTAGCCTTCCCGCTCCCGAAAACTGGACGGTTGGTAGTTATGATGAAGCAACCCGTTCACAGGTTTTTACCGTTGCCCAAAGCGGTGTCCCGAACGACCTGAGGATTACCGTAGTAGCAGGTGAGATTACCGTGGAATATTACGAAAACGGGGCTAACGTCCCTACACGGGTAAAACAATTAACAGCAGAGACTGAGATTATTACACCGCCCGACTCTACTAATATAAAAAGTGGATCATACCTACCCTAATCTGTAAGCAAGGCCAGTGTTATGTCAAATATAAATTACCTGAATGTCTCCCGTTGATATTGTCGATATATACAAAAATTATCAGCGGGAATCTGCGAAATTGTACGAAGGACTCCAAGTTCTTCCAACAATCCCCCCTTCCACCATTCAAATAAAAAATATAATTATTCGATGCAGTTGAATCAAACTGGATTAAATTCCGTAACCTAAAACAGGAATTCAAGGCTGCCGACTGAAAAAATTTATAATTTTGCCACGATTAGTAAAGAAACGCCCTGTTGAAAAAAGGGAATTTTAAATTTAAAATCAAACTTTATGTCATTAAGAAGTAACGTTCTTGATCTTCGGAAAAGAAAAAGGGAAGTTCAAAAAGGCGGTGGCGACAAAGCCATCGAGAAACAGGCCAAAATGGGTAAATTAACTGCCCGTGAACGTATCCTGGCCCTTTTGGATAAAAACTCCTTTCACGAATACGACCTGTTTGTAGAACACAGCGCCAAAGATTTCGGCATGGAATCGAAAGTACTACATGGCGATGGTGTGATTATCGGTACAGGAACAATTTACAACAAACCAGTGTGTATTTTCGCCCAGGATTTCACCGTGGCCGGTGGCTCGCTGGGAATGATGCACGCCCGGAAAATTACCAAAATAATGGATCACGCACTGAAAATGCGCGTCCCGTTGATTGGAATTAACGATTCGGGAGGTGCCCGTATCCAGGAAGGTGTAAATTCGCTTGCCGGATACGGTGAAATTTTCTTCCGCAACACCCTGGCTTCCGGTGTAATTCCGCAAATTTCAGTAATTCTCGGCCCCTGTGCAGGCGGGGCGGTATATTCACCCGCACTTACCGATTTTGTTTTTGTGGTTGAAAACATTTCAAAAATGTTTATTACCGGACCAAGTGTTATTAAATCGGTTCTGGGCGAAGAAATCACGATGGAAGAACTTGGCGGTGCCCGCGTTCATGCCGAACTTACCGGCAATGCCCATTTCTTTTCAACCAGCGAACTGGAATGTTTCGAGCAGATTAAAAAACTAATCAGCTACATTCCGCGAAACAACGGAACAAAAGCATTGCCTTTTCCGCCAAAACCACCTAAAAAAGGGAAGAAAATTGAAGATATTGTTCCGGGAGACCCACGCATTCCCTACGATGTTCGTGACATCATAAAAAGTGTTACCGACAGTTCTGATTTTTTTGAAATTATGGAAAGCTTCGCCCCGAACATTGTAATTGGTTTTGGCCGTATGGAAGGCGATACCGTTGGGTTTGTGGCCAACCAGCCAATGGTCCTGGCCGGAGTGCTTGACACCGACAGTTCTGACAAAGCAGGCCGGTTTATTCGTTATTGCGACGCGTTTAACATTCCTATTGTTACTTTTGAAGATTTGCCAGGCTACCTGCCAGGTGTCGATCAGGAACATGCAGGTGTAATCAGGCACGGGGCAAAAATTCTTTACGCTTACAGCGAAGCTACCGTTCCAAAAATTACTGTTATTTTAAGGAAAGCTTACGGAGGTGGTTACATCGCTATGAACTCCAGACACTTGCGCGCCGACTTTGTTTTTGCCTGGCCAACCGCTGAAATTGCAGTAATGGGCCCCGAAGGGGCTGCAAATATTGTTTTCCGGAAAGAAATTTCGGAAGCTGAAAATCCGGAAGAGGTACGGCAGGAAAAAATTCAGGAATACAAGAAAAAATTTGCCAATCCTTATGTAGCAGCAGCCCAGGGATACATCGACGAGGTTATTGAACCGAAAGAGACAAGGGGAAGAATTTTGCATGCGATGAAAGTTTCGGAAAACAAAAGTATTGCCCTGCCTAATAAAAAGCATGGTATTCCTCCATTTTAAACCAAAAAATTACTGGCATGACAGAAAAAAACAAAAAATTAAAAAGTTTAGTGGTCCAGGGAACGGTTTATCAAACCAACTTAACATGGAAATTCGAAAACAGGGTGAAATGGGAAACACCAAATCCCAACTACATTTATTCGTTCATACCCGGTACAGTTATTGACATTTTTGTGAAACCGAAAGAGAAAGTCAAAGAAGGTGAAACCCTTTTACTCCTCGAAGCAATGAAAATGCAAAACCAGGTACGGATGCCTTTTGACGGACAAATTGTAAAAATCCACATAAAGAAAGACCAGGTAATACCTAAAAAATACCTGATGCTTGAAATTAAACCACTAAGATTAAAGTAGTTTAAAAATACAATTACGCGAATAATTCAAAACCGTGCAAATCATTTTGTGCGGTTTTTTATTTTTAAAAATGCACTTTCATTTTTTCCTTTGCTTAAATATAAGTCAAATTAAACGACAAGAAACCTGAAAAAGCATTAAAAAAAGGCTGTTGTTGCCAACAGCCTTTAAAAATCTAAACTTAAACTAATCGCGTAATTTATTCTCCTTTTCTCAGTTCCAATATACTTCGTTGGTCATCCAGTTTTCAAGCATCAAATCTTGTTCTGTTTCGGTTAACGGATACTCAAAATTGCTCAGTCCCCAAGTGTTTTCATTTAACATCCAGTTCTGAAGTTCAAGACTTTCTTCCTGGAATTCAGTGGCATAATAAGTTTCAAACTCATTCCACTTGCTTTCATTAACCATCCAGTCTTCCAGCTCCAAATCAGTTTCAACAATGTTTTCAAGGCCTGAGACAACTACTACTCCTGTTTCTTTCGCATCAACATTTCCTGCAATTATAATTGTAAAAAGAAATGTTGCTAAAATAATTTGTGTTAATCGTGTTTTCATTGTTTTCTGTTTTTCTTGTTTAATTGTCTTGTTTTCTAAAAATTGTTTTCAGTTATATAGACTAATAACTGGTGCAAAGGTTACATCTCTTTTTGTTAAAAAGAATAAAAAACAAGTTAATGGGAAAGAAAACTCGGCGAATGCCGAATTTCAACGGTAAATATAAATACCTCGAGGTATGAAATTATCGAAATCTGCCGGTAAATGTCGAAAGATACCAAAAACAGCCGAGCCGCTTCCGGTCATTGAGGCGTAAATAGCCCCCTGTTGGCAAAGGATTTCCCTACATTTTTTTATTTCAGGGTAGGCCGAAAAAACACTTTTCTCAAAATCGTTGATGACCGCTTCTTTCCACTTTTCAACAGGCAATTTAGCCAGCTCAGCCAGGTTGAAATCCGTGTGGCCCGGAACAATATTTCTGTAGGCTTCCCGCGTACTTACTGAAAAACCGGGTTTGAGTATTACGATTTGAAATCCAGAAAGGTCAATATCAACCGGAGAAAGCTCATTGCCAATTCCTGCAGCAAAAGCAGGTTTATTATCGATAAAAAACGGGCAGTCGGCCCCGAGCGTCGATGCATACTTTTTCAAATTTTCTGAGCTAATTTGCAGAGAGAAAAAATCATTCAGAATTTTTAACGTGAATGCGGCATCGGCAGAGCCACCACCGAGGCCAGCGCCAAAAGGAATATTTTTATGCAGGTAAAAGTGCACAGGGGGCAAATCAAAATCTTTACTGAGCAAATGCCACGCTTTCAGCACGAAGTTTTTTTCCGGAGGGCCATCCACCTCAATTCCCGATGTGGTCAGTTTCGTTTCCCGCGATTCTACCATTTCAAGGGCATCAAAAAGTTGCACGGGGTAAAAAACCGTTTCCAGGTTATGGTAACCATCGGGTCGTTTGGAAACCACATGCAGGCCAATATTAATTTTTGCATTCGGAAAAACTATCATAACCAAAAAATTGGCAGTAAATTTTATTCTCCGTCAAAAAGCTCATACTCTTTGGGAGAGCCGCAGGTACAAATCAGGTTCCTGTCGCCCCAGGCATTGTCAACCCTGCCAACCGGCACCCAGAATTTGTGCTCTTTCAACCAATTGCGCGGCCATGCAGCTTTTTCTCTTGAATAGCTGTGTTCCCATGCATCAGCGCTTACTGTTCCGGCAGTGTGAGGAGCGTTTTTCAACACGTTATCCTCCTTGTCGGCCATTCCGTTTTCAATTTCTTTAATTTCGTTGTAAATAGTATTTAAAGCATCGATAAACCGGTCAATCTCTTCTTTCGATTCGCTCTCGGTGGGTTCAACCATAAGTGTTCCGTGAACCGGGAACGAAAGCGTGGGCGCATGAAAACCGAAATCCATCAGGCGTTTGGCAATGTCCTCTTCGGTAATTCCCGCACTGTTCCTGAAATGCCTGCATTCCAAAATAAGTTCGTGGGCTACCCGGCCATTCTTGCCTTTGTACAAAACCCCATAATTGTTTTCAAGCCTTTTGGCAATGTAGTTGGCATTTAAAATGGCCAGTGCAGTTGCTTTTTTAAGCCCCTCAGCACCCATCATTTTTATGTACCCGTAAGTTATTGGCAACACCGATGCACTTCCCCAGGGTGCCCCGGCAACGGCATTAATTCCAATGTGCCCGTTGTTCATAATCGGGTGTGAAGGTAAAAACTCAACAAGGTGTTCGGCCACGGCAATTGGGCCAACTCCCGGACCTCCCCCTCCATGCGGAATTGCAAATGTTTTATGCAGGTTTAAATGACAAACATCGGCCCCGATTATGCCGGGTGTAGTCAAACCTACCTGGGCATTCATGTTGGCCCCGTCGAGGTAAACCTGGCCTCCGTTATCATGAATAATCCGGCACATTTCTTTTATTGACGACTCAAAAACCCCGTGCGTTGACGGGTAAGTAATCATTATTGCAGCCAGTGAATCTTTGTGTTCCGAGGTTTTGCTCCTTAGCTGCTCCAGGTCAATATTCCCGTTTTCATCGCAGTCAACAACAACTACTTTCATGCCGGCCATTACCCCGCTGGCGGGGTTTGTACCATGGGCAGAAGCGGGGATTAGCACAACATCCCGCTGACCTTCTCCCCGGTTTTTATGGTATTCGCGAATAACCATCAGTCCGGTATATTCTCCGGCAGCTCCGGAGTTGGGCATCAGGCTCACATCGGCCATTCCGGTTATTTCGGCCAAATCGCGTCGCAGCTCTTCCATCATTTCGTGATAACCGCGGGCCTGATTTTTTGGCACAAACGGGTGCAGGCCGTTAAATTCAATCCAGCTTAGTGGCAACATTTCGGTGGCAGCATTCAGTTTCATGGTACACGATCCCAACGAAATCATTGAATGCGTAAGCGAAATATCTTTGTGCTCGAGCCTTTTTATGTACCTCACCATTTCGGTTTCCGACCGGTATTTGTTAAACACCTCCTGGGCCATGAATTCCGATTTACGCGCAAAGGCATCGTCAATTGTAAATCCATTTGGGTACTCATGAACAGTTAGCCATTTTTTGTTGGCAGCTTTTGCAAAAACTTCCAGTATCCAGGTCATGTCCTGGCGGTTGGTGGTTTCATCAATACTAATTCCCACATCACCATTTTCAAAATACCTGAAATTCATTTCCAACTCAAGCGATAACCACTCAATATCCTCGCGTTTCACATGTTTGGGCAGTTTAAACCTGATGGTATCGAAAAAGTTTTTATTGATCTGCCTGTAGCCGAGTTTCTCAATTTCGGTTGCCAGGAATGCCGCAATGTTATGAATGCGCTCTGCAATCATTTTTATGCCTTCGGGCCCGTGATAAACGCCAAAAAAACCGGCCATGGTAGCCAAAAGTGCCTGCGCCGTACAGATGTTTGATGTTGCTTTTTCGCGTTTAATATGTTGCTCGCGGGTTTGCAGCGCCATACGAAGGGCGCGGTTCCCGTGTTTGTCTTTGGTAACACCAATAATGCGGCCGGGCATATTACGTTTGAAAGCTTCTCGTGCAGCAAAGAATGCGGCATGCGGGCCACCGTAGCCCATTGGAACACCAAAACGCTGACTGTTGCCAAAAACAATGTCGGCACCCCACTCGCCCGGAGGTGTTAAAAGAGCCAGTGAAAGCAAATCGGTTGCCACAGCCACTTTAATGTCTTTTTCGTGGGCTTGTTCTGTTATGGTTGAATAATCCAAAATCTCCCCGTCAGCATTGGGATATTGAAGGATGACTCCAAAAACCTCATCGGTAAAATCAAACGATTCTTTGGACTGAATCCTGAGTTCGATGCCCAGCGGATTGGCCCTTGTTTGCAGCACATCGAGGGTTTGAGGCCAGATTTTTTCATCAACCATTACAGTTTTCACGCCGGCTTTTGCCATTTTCCGCGGCCGCTGGTTAAACATCATAATCATGGCTTCGGCAGCTGCCGTTGATTCGTCGAGCAACGATGCATTGGCAATATCCATGGCAGTGAGTTCGCAAACCATTGTCTGGAAATTCAATAATGCCTCCAGTCGTCCCTGCGAAATTTCAGCCTGATAGGGCGTGTACGATGTGTACCACACCGGATTTTCCAACACGTTACGCAATATTACAGCAGGAGTGATTGTATCGTAATACCCCATCCCAATATAAGTATTGAATACTTTATTTTTTTCGCCCAGGCTTAAAATTCTTCTGAAATAACGCCGCTCGGTCAGTCCTTCCTGCAATTTCAGCGGTTCTTTCAACCTGATATCGTCCGGAATAGTTTCATCAATCAACTCATCGATTGACGAAACCCCAACCGTTTGGAGCATTTCTTTTATTTCGTTCTCGCGCGGGCCTATATGCCGGTTAACAAATCGGTCGTGAAACATAATCTTATTGTTTTGGATGAATATATTGCAATTATAAAATTTAACAGGAATGGAAAAAATGATTTTAAACCAGTTCCTTTATTTTGGATGAATCATTTTTCAAACACCCTGATTATTTCTATTCTCAGGTTAGAAACGGATTAGATGATTTTTCAAAGCCGAGCGTTGTTTCGGGCCCGTGCCCGCAATACACTTTGGTTTCGTCGGGCAGATTGAAAAGCTTGTTTTTGATTCCTGAAATCAATGTGTTGTAGTCGCCACCCGGAAGGTCTGTACGGCCAATACTGCCATGAAAAAGCACGTCGCCTGCAATCAATTCCTTGTTGGTTGCTGCATAAAAAACTACGTGCCCTGGTGAGTGCCCCGGAACATGGATGATTTTAAATTCAGCATCTCCAAACTTCAGCGGTTTGTTTTCAGCATAAAAGGAATCAATCGGATTGACTGGCTCCATTTCAAACCCGAACATTTCTGCCTGTTCGATGGATTTTTCAACCCAAAAAGCATCCTCCTCGTGAGCGTAGAAAGGAATTGAATATTCTTCCCTTAAAAATTCCACTCCCATTATATGGTCGAAATGACAATGGGTGTTGGCAATCATGACCGGGGTTAACCGGTTTTCCGAAATAAAATTTTTTAGTTCCTCTTTCTCCACATCGAAGTAAAAACCCGGATCTACAAAAATACATTGCCCGGTTTCGTCAGAAATTACATACGAATTCTCCTGCAACGGATTTACAACAAACTTTTTAACTTTAATCATACACAATTAATTTACCGTTCCTTTTAACAACGGGACAAATACAAATCCCCCGTGTTTTTCTGTTTTATAATCATCTTCTGAAATTCGTTCTACCACCAACATTTCCTGATGATTTTGATGCCCAACGGGAATAACCATTCGCCCGCCAATTTTGAGCTGTTCTTTCAGTTCCGGCGGAATTGACGAAGCTCCGGCAGTGACCAAAATTTTATCGAAAGGTGCAAAACCGGGAAGGCCTTTGTAACCGTCGCCAAAAAAGCAGGCAGGGTGGTAGCCAATTTCAGGCAAAAAAGATTGCACTTTCAGAAAAAGTTCCTTTTGCCGCTCGATGGTAAAAACTTTCGCCCCCATTTCGAGCAATACCGCTGCCTGGTAACCAGAGCCGGTTCCAACTTCCAGAATTTTATCATTTTTTTCAACCTCCAGCAGTTCGGTTTGAAACGCCACCGTGTAGGGTTGTGAAATGGTTTGGCCGGCCCCAATTGGGAAAGCCTGATCTTTATAGGCAAAATGAATGAATGAACTTTCCATAAACAAATGGCGCGGCACTTTCCGGATAGCCTCCAGCACATCAGGGTTTCTGATTCCTTTCACCTTCAATCCGTCAGCCAGTTTTTTACGCATCCCTTTATGGCGCAAATCGTCCTTCTCTGTCATGTTCAACTAAATTATGCTGTAAAAATAAGGGTTTCCAACCGATTTAAACATCTACCCTCTTCTACAATATTAACATTTAAAGTTGATAAAATAATGGATATTTATTAAAAAGGGAAGCCCCTGAACTCTATATTTGTTAAATGCTGAAACTGGGTTTAATAGGAGACATCAAACAACTGGAGCCTTACGCGAAAAAACTGGAAAAACAGGAGGACATCCACATTACCGGAAAATCGTCGGCAGGAACAAATACCGACACCGGAAATTTTCATTTTTCCATCCCGGAGTTTAACCGGATAGAATTAATCGAACGCGCTGATGCCCTGCTAATCAACCGTTTTTCGTTGCTTCCGTTTGATTTACTAAGCACCATTGTAAAAAAAAGGAAACACATTTTTGCGGCAGAGTACCCTGGGTTACCTGTTGAAAAATGCAGGCAAATTGCCAACCTGGCCACAGAAGCCCAAACAGTAATACAGATTATTAACCCGTTTTATTACCTGCCAGCGGTACAATGGTTAAACCACAACCTGAAAAAACCTGCTTTTATTGATATTTCCTATTTTAATAACGAGCCTGAAATTTCCCAACCGCTGCTCGCCCTTCTTTTAATGCTTAAAGACATTACAGGCACATTGCCAAAAAAAATCGGGGCAGTCTCTTTTCATTCAGCCGAAAATAAAACAGATTTCAAAAATGTACGGCTCGAATTTGGAGATGCATCCGCAGTGAACCTTAATTTTGGAAGTGCAAATACTGCCAGTGAATTTAAACTTAAGGCATGGACTGCCGGACAGGTTATTTCTTTTGATTTTGACACCCGGCATTACGCCTGTAATAATTCCAGCATTGAAACAAGCCCTTTTAAAAACATCAGCGAAACAGGAAGTTTTGCGAAGGGAATTAGCAACATAAACCGGAACCTGACCGGCATTGAAGACTATTTGTCAGTATTACAGGCTGTTGAAAAAATCAACCTGAAATTAGACCAGTTTTCAATTTCTCAAACCCGCTAAAAAGTTACTTTTGCCGCAATATTTTTCAGGCTGGGGCGTTACATGTACGAAGTTGCAAAGAGCAACAATTCCGGACTGAACTTAACCGGCTTGTAATGAACAGAAAGTGGCAGATTGCCAAATATTTAGTTTTTGATTTTTTTGCTGCAGCAATAAGTTGGACTGCCTTCTTTATTTACCGAAAAGCAGTTATCGAACCTCAACTTTTAGGTATCGAAGTTCCCATTGAATTTACCCACCGCTATTACATGGGGCTGGCAGTAATTCCTGTTCTTTGGCTCCTGTTTTACTATATAACCGGGTTTTACGATAACATTTACAGGCGATCGCGGTTGCTGGAACTCGGACAAACTTTTTTCACTTCATTAACCGGGGTAATTGTCATCTTTTTTGCCCTCATACTTGATGACTTTATTGGTTCCTATAAACATTATTACAACCTTTTTTTCACCCTTCTCGGACTTCATTTTTCCCTTACCTATTTTTTCAGGCTGATTTTAACAACCCAAACCATTCACCGAATTCATAAGCGAAAAATCGGATTCAATACCCTTTTGATTGGCAGCAACGAGAAAGCAGAAAAAGTGTACAAAGAAATGTCGAGCCAGAAACGGCCGGCCGGAAATCTTTTTACAGGTTTTGTGGGAGTTGAAAACAACGACGACAGGATACTCGGAAAATACCTGCCCCAACTGGGCAAAATTAATCAGCTAAATGAAATAATTGAAAGGCACAATATTGAGGAGGTAATTATTGCCACTGAAACCCGTGAACACGAAAAATTAAACGGAATTTTAACCGTACTTGAAAACCGGCAGGTAACCATCTGGGGGATCCCCGATTTGTACGATTTCCTTTCGGGCACTGTTAAATCAAACGCAATTTATGGTAGCCCGCTCATAAAAATATCAAACGGGCTGATGCCCGCCTGGCAGGAAAGAACCAAACGTTTGCTGGATATTGGGTTGTCAATGATTGCAATCGTTGTTTTTTTGCCTGTTTTCCTGGTTCTTGCAACCATTATAAAAACGACTTCAAAAGGGCCGGTAATATACAAACAGGAAAGAATAGGGAGGTTTGGCAAACCATTTAAAATCCTCAAGCTTCGCAGTATGGTTCATGGAGCAGAAAACGGCAGACCGGCGCTTTCGAGCGAAAACGACGAACGCATTACAAAAATCGGCCGGTTTTTGCGCAAGACACACCTCGATGAAATTCCACAATTTTTTAACGTGATAAAAGGCGACATGTCGCTGGTCGGCCCCCGGCCCGAAAGAAAGTTCTATATTGAACAAATTGTGAAACAGGCACCACATTACACCCACCTGCATAAACTCAGGCCGGGTATCACCTCATGGGGGCAGGTAAAATACGGCTACGCTTCCAACGTGGAAGAAATGCTCGAACGACTGCCTTATGATATGGTGTATCTGAAGAACATTTCGCTTTACATCGACTTTAAAATACTCATTTACACACTCATGGTAGCTTTTAAGGCGAACGGGAAGTAAAATGTTCCACGAATACAAAATTGCATGAATTTCACAGTTCTTCGGGGGGGTAACCGGATGTACTGCAATTAACGGAAATAAAAAAAGGAGAGCCGCCACAAGGAGGCAGGCACTCCCGTAAACGGGATTACGGGTTTCTGATGTTTTCCCAGCCTTGATGCCCCAGCTTAATAGCCTCTATACTGGTACTCAGGTCAGTGGTCGAACTCTCCGTTCAGTAAAGTTACAACATTAAAATGAATTTAAATCAATTTTTGCAATAGATCTGTATTCGGGCCCGTGAGGCCTCAAAACACTCCGGTAAAAAATAATTTCATTGATTTTTGCAGTTTGCATGAATGTGTCCCTGTATTTTTCCACCGCCTCGTAAAACGCTTTTTTGTTTTTCAGGTATTTTATCCGGGCCAGCGTAAGGTGAGGTTTGAAAGGTCGTCTTTCAGCTTGAAACCCCAGTGTTGTCAACCGGTTATCTATTTCAGCCGCCAGCTGTTGCAATATTTCGCCTTCATTAACAGGTACAAATAAAACACGCGGCATTCCCCTGTTCTTGAAAAAACCCAGCCCTTCAAGCCGAAAAGTGAAAGCAGAAAACATTTTAGCTGCCTGATTGAGTTCCTCGCCAATTTCATCCACCTGCGACGGGAGTGTATCGCCCAAAAATTTCAGGGTGAGGTGCAGGTTATTAGGCTCCCCCCATTTCACCTGTTCTCCGGCAAGTTTTTGCTTCAGGTCTTTTATTGTTTCCTGCAAAACAGGTGAAGGCTCAACTTTTACGGCAACAAATGTTCGCAAAAAATCTGTCATCATATTAAATTTAAAGGTAGCCCACTTCAACAAGGGTTACAATCTCTTCCAAAACACGGTCTTCGCCCTCAGGGTCGTACTCCGATTTTAAATCGCTGCCAAACAGCCGCGCAATTCCCTGCCAGAAAAAGGCACTGAACCCGCCCCTGAATTCTTTGATAAGCGTATATGAAGTGCGCTCAGCTTCACGGTCAATTAATTTGAGCAAAATCCTGCCTTCAGAAATACTCATGCGTTTCATTTCGTCTTTGTACTGATCGAGGAGCTGCTGTTCCAGGTCTTTCATCAATTTTTTCTTTTCCCTTTCACTTTCCAGTTCATTGTAAATTGGTTCATATTGCTGAAGCATTTCGCCCGCAAGTTTGGCATACGGAAGCACCTTTTTAACTTTACGAACCAGCCTGTTGTACCGTCGCCTCTCCCTCCGGGATTCAAACTTCCGCTCAGGGATAACCCATATTTCCTGTATATTTTTATGGATAATTGTATCGCCGTCTTTAATCATCCCCATCATAATATCGGAAGTATCTTTGACCTGTGCCTGTGCAACAAGCCCGAAAAACAGTGAAACGACAATTAAGAAACTTTTATATTTAAAAATTTTCTTCATTTTTAATCTTAACGAAGATATCTGTTTTCAATTATTACACGTGCAAAGTTTATATCTTTGAACCGTTTTTACAACTATAAATTTACAGAATGCAAACGAATATAAATTCAGAAATTGGCAAACTGGAGGGAGTCATTATTCACCCGCCGGGCTCTGAAGTGGAAAACATGACACCGGAAAATGCGGAACGGGCACTTTACAGCGACATCCTGAATCTTTCCATTGCCTCGCAGGAATATGCGCAGCTCGCACAGGTTCTGAAAAAAATTTCAAAAGTTTTTACCATAAAAGAACTGCTGGCAGATATTCTTGATAACAACGCAGCAAAGGATGAGTTGCTCCAACGAATTTGCAACCATGAATGCGTTACCGGAATGGAAGAAAAACTTGCCCGGAACAGTTCGGAAACACTTGCCAATCTGTTAATTGAAGGCGTTTTGCTTGAACGAAATAATTTAACCAATTACCTGAGCAACGAAAAATTCCTGATGCGCCCGCTGCACAACCTTTTTTTCACCCGCGACTCAGCCATGGGGATGAACGGTAATATGCTCATCGGCCGCATGGCCAACCCCGTTCGCGAGCGCGAAGCTATGATCTCGGAGGCCATTTTTAATTACCACCCACTTTTTGAAACCACCACGCTCAATCCGCTAAAACCACAAAACGGAATTCCTTTCGACAACAAAGCAACGCTTGAAGGCGGCGATTTTCAGGTCATCCGCGACGACATTTATGTTATTGGAACAGGCATGCGCACCACTACACAGGGAATTGATTTTGTGATTGAAAATATCAAACAACACCAAAAAGGAATCCACCATCTAATTGTTCAGGAGCTTCCCTCCCAACCCGAATCGTTTATTCACCTCGACATGGTTTTCACCAACCTGAACACCGATGAATGCATGGTTTACGAACCAGTGGTTTACGGGTTGAGCCGCTATAAAACCATTTATATTCAAATTGATAACGGGAAGGTTAAAATCAGTGAAAAACCCAATATTCCAGAAGCGCTGAAACAACTGGGAATTGATTTAAAACCCATTACCTGCGGGGGCAAAAAAGATCCCTGGACGCAGGAACGCGAGCAATGGCACAGCGGAGCCAATTTTCTGACATTTGCCCCCGGCAAAATTATCGGGTACGAACGGAATGTTAACACGCTGGAAGAACTAAACGACAACGGTTACGAAATTATTAAGGCAGTTGATTTGATTGCAGGAAAAGTAGATGTGGATGAGTACAACAAATACGTGGTAACCATTGCCGGTTCTGAGCTGGCCCGTGGCGGTGGCGGTGCCCGCTGTATGACCATGCCGTTTAAACGCGCTGCCGTGAACTGGTAGGAAAACGCAGTTTGAAATTGTAAAAAACAAGCCAGATAAAAATGCGAAAACTCAAAATAAACGAACTCAACCGGCTTTCGACCGAAGAATTCAAACAAACCCAAAAAACGCCGCTGGTAGTTGTACTCGACAATGTTCGCAGTTGCAACAACATCGGTTCGGTATTTCGCACCTCCGACGCTCTTTTGGTAGAAAAAATTTACCTCTGCGGAATTACCGCAACCCCGCCCAACAAAGAAATCCACAAAACGGCCCTCGATGCCGAAAAAACAGTAGAATGGCAATATTTTGAAAAAACCGAAGATGCCTTAAAAAAACTGCACGAAAACGGGTATAAAATATACGCAGTGGAACAGGTTGAAAACAGTATTTTGCTACCCGATTTCGGACCGTCACCGGATGAAAAAGTGGCACTGGTATTTGGAAACGAAGTTAAAGGAGTTCAGCAAAAAGTGGTGGATTTATGCGATGGAGCCATTGAAATTCCGCAGCATGGCACCAAACACTCTTTCAATATTTCGGTAAGCGCGGGAATTGTTTTGTGGGATATTTTTCAGAAAATGCGTATTTTTATTCCTGAATTGAAAAACTGATTAGCATGAATTCCCCGAAAACTGTTCCGGAAGAGTTTATCCATTTTATTTGGGAAAACCGGCTTTTTCATAACAAATCGTTGAAAACCGTGTCGGGCGAAATGGTTGAAATTGTAAAAACCGGCCGCCGAAACACCAACGCCGGTCCCGATTTCTTCAATGCTCAGGTAAAAATTGACGACACACTTTGGGCAGGAAATATTGAAATCCATAAAAAAGCCTCCGACTGGGAAAAGCACAATCACACCAGCAACAAAGCCTACGAGAATGTAATTTTACATGTAGTTGAAGAAGCCGACAAATCTACATTCCGGATGAACGGCACCGAAATTCCAACCCTCGAAATTACCTGGCCCGAACAATTTACCCGCAATTACCGGAAACTGCTCGACTCCAAATCGTGGATTGCCTGCCAGGAGCAATTTCACCAGGTAGATCCGGTTTTGCTGAAGCTCGGATTCAACCGGCTGATGATTGAGCGGCTGGAAAATAAAACCGGCGAAATTGAAAAACGCCTTATTGAAAACAAAAACAACTGGAACGAAACTTTTTACCAGATGCTGGCCCGCATGTTTGGTTTTAAAGTGAATGCCGTTCCGTTTGAATTGTTGGCCAAAGCGGTGCCCATGCATATCCTGACCAAACACAAAAGCAACCTTTTCCAACTGGAAGCCCTGCTGTTCGGGACTTCCGGGTTGCTGAACGAAGAGCTCATTGGCGATGAATATTTTATCAGGTTACGCGAGGAATTTTCATTTCTCTACAAAAAATACAACCTGAAAACCGTTGAACCCCACCTCTGGAAATTCATGCGATTGCGGCCGGTAAACTTCCCCACCATCCGTATTGCCCAGCTTGCCCAACTGATACGAAAATCACAGGGCCTTTTTTCAAAAATCATTGAAACCGATGATCTGCCCGGGCTGAAAAATTTATTTGAAGTAAAAGCATCAGCATACTGGGATTCGCACTACCGGTTTAACAAAAACACCACTCGCAGCCAGCCAAAGGAACTGGGCGAAACGTCAATAAACACGCTCATAATAAATGTTGTTGCGCCATTTCTGTTTGTTTACGGTGAAAAACAAAACCAGGAACACCTTAAAAACCGTGCGCTCGATTTCCTTGAGCAATTGCCTGCCGAAAAAAATTCTATCGTAAAAAACTGGGAAAGCCTGGGAATTCAGCCACGCTCGGCCTTTGAAACACAGGCTTTAATAGAATTAAAAACCCGTTATTGTGAACAAAAAAAATGTTTGAACTGCCAAATTGGGAACAAGCTGGTAAAAACCTCTCCATGAAAATATCAGGATGAAAACAATTCCCCAGCCAGGTTCGCCTGCTCAGGGTTTCCCAGCACATAAATAACATCATCTTTCAAAAACCTGGTTTTCAGCGTTGGGTGTTCAATAACTTCTGCGCCTCTTTTAACTGCCAGCAATGTAACGCCTGTTTTCTTTCTCAAATCACTTTCGCCCAGTGTTTTCCCTTCCGCAACAGAACCCTCTTCTACTTTAATTGCTGAAATATTTACATTGGGTAGTTCATCGAGAATGGAAGTCCGCTTCACCATATCTTTTTCGCTGAATGCCCCCAGGTTCATATTTCGTATGTGAGCCAGCATCCGGTTTATCTCTTTCTGCGGGTAAAGTTTCTTCATCAACACGCGGTTGAAAAAGTCGATGGCAATCTCAAATTTTTCGGGAAAAACATGGTCGGCACCAAGCTCATAAAGTTGTTGTACATTTTCAATGTGACTGGCGCGGACAATAACAAAAGCATTACTGTTCAACTTTTTTACTTTTTCAATAATGGCCATTGAAGGAATAATATCAGCAATAGAAATCACTACCTCTTCGGCTTTGTCAACATGCGCTTTCAGCAAAACAGGTTCATTCACCGCATCGCCGTAAACCACATTATCGCCGGCATTCATTTTCTCTTTTGCCACAGTGGGGTCGAAAACCACCGAAACATGTTTAATATTGTAATGTTTTGCCATTATGGAAAGTTTCAGCGCACTGGGATCTTTGCCGATAATTACCAAATGATTTTTAAAATCGGGAATATCAACCTCTTTTAGTGGAAACAACCCGTTAACCAAAAATCCGGGGAGTGGCATTTTTAAAAACATATTGGCCACAGGCAGCGAAACCCCCATAAAAAAGGTGTTATTGCCATTGTTATAACTGTAACCGCCAAAAACAACTGGTAAGAAAATTCTGAAAGAATATTGTAGCTAAAACCCACTTTGGCCAGAATAAAAGAGAACTCACCTACCTGACTGAGTGCAAGCCCAATAAGAACAATTCCCCGAAAAGTGTGCCCCAGCACAAAACCCGTGATTGACGCAATTATTGATTTCAGAAAAATAACGAGCAAAACACTTCCGGCTACCAGTAAAATATTGTCGGTTACAAACGACAGGTTGAGCAGCATGCCAATGGAAACAAAAAAGAAACTTGTAAACGTATCTTTAAACGGTAACAAGTTTCCAAAAGCATTATGACTGTATTCCGATTCTGAAATCATTAACCCTGCCAAAAAACACAATTCTTCGGATGCGCAAAAGGTGTTTCAGCGAAAACTCCAGCCCTATGGTAAACAACAGAAATACGACACCAATTTCAGCGAGAATTTCAATATTGTGCTGTTCATGAACAAGTGCCAAAAGATGAGGCCCCGCAATAATTCCGGTAAGCAGGTAACCCACAACGGTGGGAATTTTCAACCGTGTAAACAAGAGGTTCACAAAAGTTGAAAGGGCGAAAATGATAACAATGTCCCGTAAAATTGTCAGCTCCATACTTTTATTTGGTATTATCAACACAAGATAATTCATTTTAACAAAAGTTGGACGGCTATAATAAAAAAAAGGTGCCTGTTACCGACACCTTTTTTAATCCCCGATTAATTCAGGTTAAGCATTACGGACTCATTCTTCTTGTTCAATTGTTTTCATCGTAACGGAAAACGCCGTTGTATTCAAACAGTTCTCCGTCGTAATCTGTACTGGTTACCCTGAATTGCACTGAATCGAGTCCATTGATTTTCAATGCATCCAGGTTGAAAGAGACATAAGCCGTGTAAGGAATATCTTCCAGATCGCCATTATCGTTATGGCGCAGCTCAAGTTCAATAGGTTGTCCCGTTCCGATTAAAAGCTCGCCCCGTTGCTTAACCAGGTTAATGTAATGCACTTCGTAACGGCCCCAGTACCTGATTTCAAAATTCAGAAGGCTGTCGGTCATCCAGCATTCTTTTACTATAAGCGGATCGTTTCCAATGCTGTCCTGGTTTTCTCCGGTAATATCGAGAATTCCTTTTAACAAAACTTTATCCACGGCATTTACTTTTACAAGATATTGCTCCACATTTCCATCAGCATCTGTATCATCATCGAGTATGGTGTAGTTGAGCAGAATCCTGTCGCCCGTTTTCAGCCGCGATTCCGGATCGTCAGTTCCCTGGTAATACCATGGCCGCGAGTAACCGGATGCTACAGGAACGAGTACATCTCCGTTGTCCATGTTAATTTTGTAATCAACCGGATCTGTGCTCACCTGTTCAACTATTCCAAATCCTACATACATATCATTCAGGGAATACCCGTCATCATCGAGGCATCCTGATACCAGGACTGTCAGTCCAATTAAAATTGCAAAAATTCGCTTCCTCATCACATTTAATTTTTTTGTTTTCAATGACTTCTTTTTTCAATACAATTACAAGATTCAACAGCAGTTTTAAAAGTTGCGTGGAAAATGCAAAAAATTTTATTTTTTTTGAATAACTGCCAAAATGAGAGAAAACCAGTTTGGCACAACAATTGTTATTTATGTTTTTACATATATAAATAACTATATATTTTGAAAAAATGAAGACAATATCTAACTTTAGCGGATTAAAAAACGAAATTGAGTCGAACGAAAATGTTTGGCTGCTGTTATATAAAAACGGGTCGTCCCAGAGCGATTGTGCCCTGGAAAACTTTGAAAAAGCAGAAGCAAAAGTTCTTGAAAAAGGAAAAAACGATGTTCTTTGCAGTGCTGATGTAAATGAAGTGAGGGATATTCATCCTGAATATAAAATTACAAGTGTACCCACGTTGCTGCATTTTGAAAAGGGAAAACTAAAAAATACAGTAAAAGGGTGCCACCAGCCTGAACAGTTTAATGCTGTTTTTGAGAAAGCGGCATTTGTTGTTTCGACTAACGGCGATGAAACCCCCCGCAAAAATGTAACCGTTTACACCACTCCCACCTGCACCTGGTGTAACACCATAAAACGCCATCTGCAGGAAAACAGGATTCAGTTTCGCGAAATAAATGTTGCGGCCAACCAGCAGGCAGCTGAAGAAATGGTACGCAAAAGCGGACAACAGGGCGTTCCGCAAACCGATATAAACGGAGAAATAATTGTAGGATTTGACAAACCGAGAATTGACAGATTATTAGGAATAAATTAAATTTCAATATTTTATGAAAAAGTTAGGATTCATTCTGGCTATTGCAGTTTTTTCGTTGCAAAGCTGTAGCGCAGGCCAGGCAAATAACAACAGCGACGAAAAAGCGGAAAAGCAAACAGCTCCGGTACAAACTGTTTCCCAGTCGGGTGACAGCGAAGGTGGTTCTGTAAAACTCACCAAGGATGTTTTCCTGGAAAAAGTGTGGGATTATGAAAACTCACCCCAGGAATGGAAATTTAAAGGCGACCAACCGGCAATTATCGACTTTTATGCCGACTGGTGCGGACCGTGTAAAATTGCCTCACCCATTTTGGAAGAAATTTCAGTGGAATACGCCGACAAAATTACCGTTTATAAAATCGACACGGAAGTTGAGCGCGAACTCGCTTCAGTATTTGGGGTAAGCAGCATTCCTGCATTTTTATACATTCCTGAAAACGGGAAACCGGTAATGATGTCAGGAATTGCACGCACCAAAGAAGACACTAAAAAGATGTTTAAAGTCAACATCAACAAATATTTGTTAACTTCAAATTAGTGTTAAACGTTAAATTAAAGAATGGAAAAAATGAAAGAATTACAGCCAATTAACCAAAATGTTCTGTTGGAACTGAAAGAAGAAACCGCAGAACAGAAGACTGCTGCAGGAATTATTATTCCTGATTCTGCACAAGAAAAGCAAGAAGTTGCAACAGTTGTTGCCATCAGCAACATCGAAAATGCAGAAATTGCACCTGGAGACGAAGTGCTCTACAAAAAGTTCTCAGGAACTGAAATCGATTTCGACGGCAAAAAGTACCTTTTGGTACCCTATGCTGACGTGTTATCGAAAGTTGTGGAAACGGAATCCATTTAAGGTGTACAGCAACTGAGGCTGCCAATTCAGTATTTTACCATTCTGCCAAAAACGTTTCAAAAATCGACATAAAAAGCCGGAAGTTTACTTCCGGTTTTTTTAATGCAAACATACAAATTGAAAACTGGACAAAGACTGATTAATTTGAATTGTTTAAGTTGTTGAATTTTGTCCGGTTCAAAAACTCCACCGATTTATTCATCCTTTCGTACATTACTACATCGTGGGTGACAAACGCCACAATTTCCCGGTATTCTTTTAGAAATTTTTCGAGGAAGGGGGATGTTTTGGTGGGTCGCCTGAAATCCATTGCCTGGGCGGCATTGTACAATTCCACGGCCAGAATTTTTTCTGTGTTCAGCACCACTTTCAATCCTTTTGTGGCGGCGTTGGCACCCATGCTCACGTGGTCTTCCTGCTCGTTGGATGAGGGAATGGAATCAACCGATGCCGGGGTGGAAAGTTGCTTATTCTGGCTCACAATGGATGCTGCTGCATATTGCGGAATCATAAAACCGCTGTTCAGTCCGGGGTTGGCCACCAAAAACTCGGGAAGGCCACGCTCCCCGGAAATCAACCGGTAAGTGCGCCGCTCGGAAATGCTTCCAAGTTCGCTCATTGCCATGGCCAGAAAATCGAGCGCCAGTGCCAGGGGTTCGCCATGAAAGTTGCCGCCGGAAATAATCTCATCATCATCCGGAAAAACCGTCGGATTGTCAGTCACCGAATTCATTTCGGTTTCGAATACTCCCGCCACATAATTCACAGCATCGCGCACCGCACCGTGCACCTGCGGAATGCACCGGAAAGAATAGGGATCCTGGATGTGTTTTTTCTTTCGGTCCTGCATTTCACTGTCCTGTAAAATATACCGAAAATTGGCAGCCGTTTTCGCCTGTCCGTTGTGCGGCCGTATTTTTTGAATATTCTCCGAAAAAGGTTCAATCAGCCCGTCAAATGCATCGAGCGAAAGTGCGCCGATAATATCCGCCTGATCGACAATCCGGAAGGTTTTCAGCAAGGTATAAACCCCGTGGGCAACCATAAACTGGGTGCCGTTGAGCAAAGCCAGTCCTTCTTTGGCCTCCAGTTTAATAGGTTGCCACCCCAGTTGGCCGAGTACTTTTTGGGCTTCGGTCTTTTTCCCTTCATAATAAACTTCCCCCATACCGAGCAGCGGAAGAAAAAGCATGGCCAGCGGAGCTAAATCGCCACTGGCTCCCAGCGAACCCTGCTCGCAAACCACCGGCAAAATGTTGTGGTTAAATAAATCGATAATTCGCTGAACCGTTTTTAACTGCACCGCTGAATTTCCTTTTGCAAGGGCATGTGCTTTCAGTAAAAGCATCAGTTTTACCACATCGGCGGGAACTTCGGGGCCAACATTGCAGGCATGGGAGAGAATCAGGTTTTCCTGCAGTTTGCTCAGTTCAGCTTTCGAAATTTCAATATCGCAAAGTGCCCCAAAGCCGGTATTAATACCATAAAGTGGCTTATCTGATTCCTCCAGTTTTTTATCGAGATACCGCTTGCTTTTTTCAATTCGTCTTACTGATTCCTCAGAAAGTTCAAACTGTGTGTTGTTTTCGAGAATATTCTGAATATCGTTGTATGTTAGATTTTTGGGGGTAATTTGAAATATTTTAATATTCATCGCTTCAATTTTTGAAGCAATTTCGGATTTGCGTTTTCCCTATGAAAGGATTTTTATCAGGTCTTCAGACGTAACCAAAGTTTGCTCGCCGCGCTCCATGTTTTTCAGGGTAAATTTTTGAGCTGCCATTTCCGATTCGCCGGCCAGTACAACAAAAGGAATATCCTTTTTATTGGCGTAGTTCATCTGTTTTTTCATTTTGGTACTGTCGGGGTAAATTTCCGCATTTATTCCGCTGGCTCTTAATTTGGAAAGCACGGGCAAACAATAGGCTTCTTCTTTTTCACCAAAATTGACAAACAGAACTTTGGTGGTCTCAGCAGATTCTTTGGGGAAAAGGTTGAGTTGAGTCAGCACATCGTAAATGCGCTCGGCACCAAATGAAACACCAACTCCTGAAACATCTTTCAACCCAAAAATACCGGTTAAATCGTCGTATCGTCCGCCGCCGCAAATACTGCCCATCTCCACGTCTTTGGCTTTTACTTCAATGATGGCACCGGTGTAATAATTCAGTCCGCGGGCCAACGTCAGGTCGAGTTCAAAATCCGTTGCCAGATTCAGCTTTTCAAGGTAACCGAACAACGTTTTCATCTCCACAATCCCCTGAATTCCAATTTCGGAAGTAGAAATTACTTCTTCGAGCTGATCGAGTTTGGAGGCAGTGTCGCCTTCCAACCCCAAAATGGGTTGCAACTTCTGAATGGCCTCATCCGAAACTCCTTTTGCCGAAAGTTCTTCGTTCACTTTTTCCAGCCCGATTTTCTCCAGCTTATCGATGGCGACTGTAATATCCGTAATTCGCTCCTTCTCACCAATGGTTTCGGCAATTCCGGCCAGAATTTTCCGGTTGTTGATTTTGACAACGGTTTCAATTTTCAGACGCTTAAAAACTTCGTCGATGATTTGAATTAGTTCAGCTTCATTCAGCAAACTGTCGCTTCCAATCACATCCACATCACATTGGTAAAACTCACGGTAACGGCCTTTTTGCGGGCGATCGGCACGCCACACCGGCTGAATCTGGTAACGTTTAAAAGGAAATGTAATTTCATTTTGATGTTGCACCACAAACCGGGCAAATGGCACGGTTAAATCGTAGCGCAACCCTTTTCCCGAAATCTGTGAAGTGAGCTTAACCGAATCTTTTTCGTTGTAAATATCATCGGAAACCTTGGACACAAAATCTCCTGAATTCAAAATCTTAAACAGCAGTTTATCACCTTCTTCACCGTATTTACCCATCAAAGTAGAAAGATTTTCCATGGCCGGTGTTTCAATCGGCTGGAATCCATACAACCGGAAAACATCTTTAATGGTATCTAAAATATAATTGCGACGCACCATTTCGGAAGGTAAAAAATCACGGGTTCCTTTCGGGATAGAAGGTTTTTGTGCCATTTTTATTCTGTTTTTATTTAAGGTGTGCAAAAATAATGAATATAATGAGGAAGGTCAACCTTTTCCCATGTAATTAAGCAATACCATACTTGCTTAAAATAGCTATATTTGTAAATAAAAGTACAATATATGATTTACAACTTTTCAGCAGAAATTATCTGGGACGAGGAAATTCGACAGTATGTAGGGATTGTTCCCGGGTTGCCGGGGGCGCACACTCAGGCCAATACTATTGACGAACTTTATAAAAATCTTCAGGATGTCGTTCGGCTGTGCCTGGAAGAATTAACGGATGAAGAGAAAGCTGAATTACCATACTTTATTCTACTTCCCTACTAATAAATTTAATCGTCAGCGGATATTTGTAGCTTTCCCCGTTATTGGCGGCTACACTGCCCAAAATCACCAAAACCAGCCAGGCAATTCCAAATCCAATCAGCATTAAAATTCCAATACCAACAATTATCATTACGGCTGAAATGATAAAAATGAAGGACCAGGTAATTTGGAAATTTAAGACTTCTTTCCCCTGTTCGGCAACAAATTCATATTCATCTTTTTTAATGAGATAAATTACAAGTGGCCCAATGACATTCCCGAAAGGAATTCCCACAAAAATTGAAAATGCCAGCAGGTGGGTCAGCATTCCCCACATTCTTTCATTCGGATTAGTAACAAGGCGTTGCATATTTTTCAAATTTTATTCAACTAAATTACACATTTTTTGTTCTTTCGCAGATAGAAATCAGCAGGTAAATTGAAATGGACAAAAACAAAAAAGAAGGCAGATATTCCCGATTATACAAACAACTAAGCGAACTTGCTCAGAAAAGTAACAGTCCTACTGCCCGCATGGCAACTATTATTGCGGTTTTGCACCACAAAATGGGCACTTTTTTCTGGACAGGCATTTACCGGATTGAAAACGGGCTGATGACGGTTTTTATGTACCAGGGACCGGTGGCTTGCCAAATCCTTGAAAAAAACAAAGGCGTTTGCTGGGCAGCTTTTAATAAAAAAGAAACGGTGGTGGTGGAAGATGTGCATCAATTCCCCGGGCACATTGCCTGCGACTCGCGCTCCAATTCGGAAATTGTTGTTCCGCTGAAAAATGCAAACGGTGAGATAATTGGTGTGCTGGACGTGGATAGCAACCAAAAAGCAGCTTTTGATGAAACTGATGCCAAATGGCTGGAAGAAATTCTGAAGCTAATTTACATTTGAACGGAAAAAGCAATAAAAACTTTATATAAACTGAACTGATGCAACAATTTGTTCATTACTTTCTGCACCTTGTTTTTCCTTTTTTCATTGCCTTTATATTCTTCAGAAAAGATTGGAAAAAAGTTTATATCATTTTGCTGGCCACTATGCTGGTTGATTTAGACCATCTGCTGGCGACCCCCATTCTTGAAGCCAACCGGTGCAGCATTAATTTCCATCCGTTGCATACTTACTACGCTATGGTTGTGTATGCCATCCTGCTTTTTTTCAAAAAACCTTATAACATAATAGGAATCGGGTTGCTTTTCCACATGCTCACCGATTTGATTGATTGTTTGTGGATGTACGCAAATTGCAAATCGTGTTTTGCCGATTCACCAGCGATAGAATTGTTAAGCTGCATCTCCCGGCTATTGGGGATTTAACGCTGCGCTTTTTATAAAACCCCCACTTTCAAATTACTTTTTCTGCGTTCCGGCTTGCCCCTGATTTATATAACTTTTAAAAAATCAGTTTCACTTTATTATTTTGATTGAATATAAATACGAGCAGACAGTAAAACATCTGCAGAAAATATACCGATTTTTAAATCGAAGAAATTACTTTTGAATTTTTTAAAATTCGAAACAATAAACCATAGAAAAATGACAAATCAAAACAACGTCATTAGATTTTACAGTGGCGAGTCAATTCCAGTTGAACTTCACAAAGTTAGAATTGTGCAAAAACTCTTTCTGAAACCAATTGAAGAAAGAAAAGCTGCCATGGAAGAGGCCGGGTTCAACACTTTTTTACTGAGTACCAAAGATGTTTTTCTGGATATGCTTACCGACTCGGGCACCAACGCCATGAGTGACAACCAGGTTTCGTCGATGTTGCAGGCCGACGATGCGTATGCCGGTTCGCAGAGTTTTTACCGCATGGAAAAGGCATTGCACGAAGTGTTTGGAAAGCACTATGTTTTGCCTGCCCACCAGGGACGCGCCGCCGAAAATATTGTTTCGCAGGCCTTCATTAAAAAAGGCGAAGTAATTCCCATGAACTACCATTTTACCACTACAAAAGAACACATGGAACTGAACGGTGGGAAAGTGCTCGAAATTTATGCCGACGATGCCCTGCAAATAAAAAGCGATAAACCATTCAAGGGAAATATCGACATTGATAAACTGAAAAATGTTTTCAGTACCTACGGGAAAGAAAAAGTGGCCTTTGTTCGCATGGAAGCATCGACCAACCTCATTGGCGGGCAGCCATTTTCGATGCAAAATATGCGCGATGTGAAAGCAATTTGCGATGAAAACGAAACCATGATGGTGTTGGATGCGAGTTTGATTGGAGAAAATGCCTGGTTCATCAAGCAACGCGAAGAAGAATTTAAGAATGCCGAAATAAAAGACATTTTGCTGGAAATGTGCAGTTATGCTGATTTGGTATATTTCTCGAGCCGGAAAGTGAGTTCTACACGGGGTGGTGGAATTGTTACCAACAGCAAAGATCTGTACATGAAAATGCGCGATTTACTGGTACTTTACGAAGGATTTCTCACTTACGGTGGCATGTCGGTTCGCGAAATTGAGGCCATGGCGGTTGGGCTCATTGAAACGTGCGACGAAACCGTAATCAGCCAGTCGCCTTCGTTTATTGCTTACGCCGTGAACGAACTCGACGCTGCCGGGGTTCCGGTAATAACACCACCAGGCGCACTTGGTTGCCACATCGATGCAATGGGATTTTTGCCCCACGTTCCGCAAACTGATTATCCGGCAGGTGCACTGGCAACAGCACTTTTTATTATTTCAGGGATCAGAGGAATGGAAAGGGGAACCATCTCCAGCGTACGCGACGAAAACGGCGACGACATTCCGGCTGATGTGGAGCTGCTCCGTCTGGCTTTCCCGCGCCGCGTGTTTACGCTTTCGCAAACCAAATTTGTAATCGACCGCGTGAAATGGCTTTTCGAGAACCGCGAACTGGTTGGCGGGCTTGAGTGGACAGAAGAACCACAGCTGCTGCGGTTTTTTATGGGCCGCCTGAAAGCAAAAGGCGACTGGCCCGAAAAACTGATGGCTAAATTCAGGGAAGATTTTGGGGAGTCACTTTGATAAGATGGAAAACGGAAGAAGAAAGCCCGAAGATGGAAGTTGAAAGTCCGAATACCGAAGATGACGATCCCGGAAGACAATAGATTTTTAATGAATAGGTGAATAGTGAGAGGGGCCGGAAACGGTTCCCTTTTTATTTTAACCACCTATTGATGTGTATTATATTTCATTTTTATCAATTCCGGCTTGTTTGAGTATAGCATGAAGTGTTCCAATTGGCAAATCTTTTTTATGCATCGGAACAACTACACGTTTCCCATCTTTTTTATTTAACCAAACCTGATGACTTCCTTTGACACGATCTAAATTGAATCCATTTTTTGAAAGAATCCTTGCCAATTCTTTAGGTGTTAAGGATGGGGTGGTACTCATACCGCTGCATTAAGGGTTAAAGCGTATTCTAAAGTCTTCGATTCATCGGGCACCATTTCGTTATTGGCCACCATACTCTCGATATACACTTTAATGGCTTCCTTTGCCATCTCAATGGCATGATCTATATTTTCGCCCCAGGTAATACATCCGGGCAGGGCTGGTACTGTTACAGTATATCCCCCTTCCGGTTCCGGGTTCAAAAGCAGCCTGTATGTTAATTGTTTCATTACTTTCCTATTATTTAGAATTTCTCTTCAAAGATAAAAAATGCAAAGAAATTAACCACCATGATGAAAGGTTTAAAACACCACACTCATAATAATAAAAGATATTTTTGTACTTTTGTCTCCTTATTTCAGAAAACTAAAACAGAAAATTTGAAGTTACATCAAATAACAGCAGTAAGGCAACTCACTGATTCCACTTTCGTGTTACAAATGGAGCGTAAAGAATTGCCATTCCATACCGGGCAATTTGTAATTTTACGCCGCCCGGGTACCATCGAGCAGCGCGAATACACGGTTTACAACGGCGAGAATGACAATTTTCTGGAAGTACTGGTACGCGAAGTAACCGAGGGGAAAGTGACACCCCGACTGAAAAAAATGCAGCCCGGCGACCAGTTGGAAGTGGATGGCCCGTTTGGTTTTTTCCGGTTTAAACCAACAATGTTTCCCTCTCAAAAATTCCTGTTTGTGGCCACCGGAACAGGCATCAGTCCGTTTCACAGTTTCGTGAAAACTTATTCCGACCTTGACTACCATCTGATTCACGGCGTAAGATTTGGGGAGGAGGCTTATGAACACAACGATTTCAATAAACAAAACATTACACTTTGCACCACGGGCGATAAAACCGGCGACTTTCACGGCAGGGTAACGCACTACCTTGCCACACAAAAATTGGACAGCGATACCCAGTGTTTCTTATGTGGGAACAGCGAAATGATACAGGAAGCTTATGATATTCTTATAGAAAAAGGGGTGGCAGTTCAAAATATTTATACCGAAGTTTATTTTTAGAAGATATGAAATACCATTTAATAACACTGGGATGCCAGATGAACCTGTCGGACAGCGAACGGGTAATCTCTGTACTTGACAAAGCCGGTTACACCTGGACCGACAATGAGGAAGAAGCCGGTCTGATTGGAATCCTGGCTTGCTCGGTGCGGCAAAAAGCTATTGATAAAGTTTATTCGCGGATTCACAAATGGAACAAGTGGAAAAACCACAAAAACCTCATCACATTTATTTCAGGGTGCATTTTGCCCAACGACCATGAAAAATTCCTGAAACTTTTCGATATCACGTTTCAGATGAAGGACCTGCCCCAACTTCCTGAAATGATTAGCCGGTACGGGGTAACCACTTCCACTCACCTGAAAACCGGCATCGACCCGCACAATGAAAATATCGAACAGTTTTGGGATGTTAAACCCTCGTACCAATCGGGTTTTGAGGCCTTCATTCCCATTCAGAACGGCTGCGACAAATTCTGTACTTTTTGTGCTGTGCCTTACACCCGCGGGAGAGAAATTTCAAGGCCATCAAAAGATATCCTGGCAGAATTGGCACTGCTAATTTCGCAGGGTTACAAATCCATTACACTGCTCGGTCAGAATGTCAATTCGTATGGACTCGATAAAAAAGGCGAAGAAATTACTTTCCCCGAATTACTCAGGCAGGTTGGGGAACTCGGAACCCGCATGAAAAAAGAATTCTGGGTTTATTTTACGTCGCCCCACCCGCGTGACATGACCGACGAGGTGATTGAAGTAATTGCCGGCAACCCGGTGCTGGCCAAACAAATCCACCTGCCCATGCAAAGTGGCGACGATAAAGTCCTCATAAAAATGAACCGCAAGCACAACATGAAAAAATACCGGGAAATTGTGCATTCCATCCGTCGCTTGATTCCGGAAGCAACGCTGTTTACCGATATCATTGTCGGTTTCACAGGCGAGACGGAAGAGCAGTTTGAAAATACACGGCTTGCCATGGAGGAGTTCAAATTCAACATGTCTTATACCGCAATTTACTCTCCGCGACCGGGAGCCACCAGTCACCGCTGGGACGACGATGTGCCGCTGGAGGAGAAAAAACGCCGGCTGCATATTCTTACTGAAGAACTGCGAAAACACAACCGGGTTTACAACCGGCAACTCGAAGGCAAAACGTTGCGTGTGCTGGTGCGCGGTGCCGACCGAAAAAAAGGTTATCTGACATCACTAACTGAAGGAAAGCTCATCGTACGTTTTCCATCGGACGACAAAAGTTTAACCGGGCAGTTTGCCGATGTGAAAATCACTGGCTCCTCCGATTTTTCGATGGAAGGAGAATTGGTGAATATCGAGGCATATGCATAGAAAAATTTATTCCCTGTTTTAACTGGCACCGTGGTTAATGTTAAAAACCATTAAATTTCTTGCAAATTAGCTCCCCTGTTTATAATTCCTGTTGCATTTTTCATATTTTTTGGAAAATAGTATAACAATCAAAAATTTAAACCGTAATAATTGTAAATTACAAAAACAAAAAAATGATTATGATGTCAAAGATTACCAAAATTTTAGCAGCAGTATTTATTAGCATAAGTGCTTTTACATTTTCAGCCTGCAACTCCGGGCAGCAAAATAAAAACGATGAATCAAACAGCACAGAGGAAACAATTAGTGCCAAATTCATGGAAATGCAAAACGATTTGAAAAGTTTGGTAAGCGAGGAATTTTCAGCCATTAACGATAAAGTTCGCGAGCTGAATGCATTGATTGAAGAAAAAGGCGAAGGACTTACAGATGAACAAGAAAAGTTACTGGATGAAATTCAGGAAAAACGTGTTGAAGTGAACGAACGGTTAAATGAAATTGAAAATACCTCAGAAGAAGAATGGGATGATTTCAGGGCCAGCTTTGAGGAAGACCTCAAAGAAATTAATACAAAACTGGATAGCGTTTTGAAGGACTTTTAATTTCTGCTTAAAAGAAATTTTAATTAACAAAAGGGTTTGGCAGCATGCTGAACCCTTTTTTACGAAAATTAAGTATTCAATCTGCGACTTTTTGTAAAATTCATTGATAAAATCGTAGTACGCCAGAAAGAATCCACCCGTTCCACAGGCAGGATCCGCCATAGTTCTCAGGGGTTCTGGTTGCACGCATCCTACCATAGCCTGTATAAGCGGTCGTGGAGTGAAATATTGCCCGGCACCGCTCTTGGTGTCTTCTGCATTTTTTTGGAGTAGTCCTTCATATATATCTCCCTTCACATCACTTCCCAGGGTAATCCAGGTTTCTCCGTCAATCATCTGTACCAGCTTATGCAATTTTGCAGGGTCCGAAATCTCATTTCGCGATTTGAAGAATATCTGTCCCAGCATTCCTTTCCGTTTGCCCAGCTCAGTTAGCGTTACCACGTAATGGGCTTCCAGTTCTGCGCCCGATTTATTGCATAGCGAATTCCAATTATATTCTTCCGGAATTCCAATATCCTTTTTATACGGCGGTTTCGAGAATTCATCTGCCATTTTCAGGAAAAGCAGGTAGGTGAGTTGCGTTAAGTAGTCGCCGTAGCTTACGCCGTCGTCACGCAGGATGTGGCAGTAATTCCAGACTTTTTGTACGATTTGAGATGTTGTCATATTTTATTTACTATTTTTTTTCGTTTTACATCAAACTGTATATAGGATAGCTTTATTTTTATCAATGAGTTGAGGTGTTTTAAATATGTAATAAAATCCTTATTCGGTTCAATATCAGAAACCAATACTAACTCGGTTGCATTATTCTCTGATGGATAAAAGCAGTATTCGAACAACTGTCCAATTGCAACTCTTAAACTTGTCAGAAGTTGCTTGTAAGTCTTTACTTCGTAAAAAATAAACTCATCATTAATTTTTCTTACGATATCGATCTTGTTAAATCCCCAGGCTCTGCATTCCCTTTTTACATTCTGTTTTCCATATTCGTTCTGCAAATATTTAAGAAATGAATCCTGAAGGATCGCGTGATTCGGCAAAATTTCAATTTCTGCTTAGTTAACGCTGTCAAGTCTGTAGACGTTGACAGGTTAAAGGCGCTGCAGACTTGTCGGCGTGCGAAACTCCCGACAACGTCAAACTGAATTTAGTTGTAAATAGACCGGTGGCATTCATCGATGATAATAAAATCGAAATGTTCCACCGGTACGGCAGGATTATACACCACCTCTTTGGGTTTGTCGTCTTTCAGTTTCACTTTATTCAACGACAATTCATCAGAAATTACGTTCCACTTTAATTTGCTCGTGGCATAGCGATGGGTTTGATCCTCAACGTTGGTTAATATGGTACCATCCTTCTTTGCTTCAATTACGCCTGCCGGATTTCGGTCAACAAATAAAATATAATCAGCCGGACCTGTGCTGGTGGGGTATTCCCGCACAGCCACTCCCAAAGCAGCGCCAGTATTTATGTCTTTTAAATCCTGTACCTGCCAGCCGGCTTGTACGAGCATCTGGTCTATTTGCTTTCTGGCTATTTGCTCAGGAGAGGTCATTGTTGAATAGTTTTGAAGGATAAATTTAGATATATTTTATTGTAAAACAAAACCCAACAACAAAAAGCAGCGAGAACTGAATTTAATCCTGCCTCAGAATATATTTTATTGTCAGGCAAATAAGAATCCCTGAACTAATGAATACCTTCGTCAGTATCCTGTTTCATTCAACATCCTTTCCGATTTAAGCAGAGAGCCACTCACGGGACTCGAACCCGCGACCTGCTCATTACGAGTGAGCTGCTCTTCCAACTGAGCTAAAGTGGCTTTTGTATTTGTTTCTAAAGATATTAATAAGCTGCCGATGAAACAACGGCAAATTTAGAAATCAGTTTATTTTCTTACATTTGCGCCCGAATGTTAAAACAATTTTAAATGACAAAAGCAGCAATACATACTGCCAAAGGAGTAATGAAGGTCGATTTTTACGATGATGATGCACCCGCAACAGTTGAAAATTTCGTGAAACTGTCCGAATCGGGATTTTACAACGGGCTTACTTTCCACAGGGTAATTCCCGGTTTTGTAATCCAGGGCGGATGCCCCGACGGAACCGGTGCCGGCGGCCCGGGTTACACCATTAAATGTGAAACCGACGGCGGCAACCAGTACCACGACCGCGGCGTACTTTCCATGGCTCATGCCGGGAAAGACACCGGAGGCTCACAATTTTTTATTTGCCACAACCGCGAAAACACCAAACACCTCGACGGACATCATACCTGTTTTGGTAAAGTAACCGAAGGGCTCGAGGTTATTGACAAAATCCGCCCGGGCGACGTGATTGAAAAAATTGAAATTACCGAAAAATAATAAAAACAAACTGCACTATTTTAAAAGAGGATTTACCTGCGTATTTCCTCTTTTTTTATACCTTTTTTTCAACTCCCGCAAACACGAATTACAAGATCAATTCCCGGATTCAATTTCTTTTTTGCTACTTTGCAAACCGGTTAAAATTAATTGGATCAGAAATGTCAACTGTTATAAAAAACTACACTTTCTCTTTTGAAGAACTTCAAATACAACCCTGAGAAATTGAAGAACTAATGGGTTTTGACCCGGGAAAGTCACCCGATCTGTTTTCGCCGGGATATTGCAACTGGAGCATGGCCGAACAGCAAAAGCTTTTCTCGCTTTTGCCTCCCGGTTTTTGCGGTATTCAGCTTTCCCCCTCCTCACTAATGCATCCCATCAAATCGGTGAGCGGAATAATCGGCATCGGAACCAGCTGTAAACAAAAAGGTTACCAGTGCGAGTGGTGCAACGACAAGGATTGCATTTACGGGAGAATCCGCAGGCAAAAAAAGCGCTAAAAAAAATCACTTATCTATTGTATATATCAAATCTAACACATTTATTTGTTGGTATGATTTACAACGATTTTAACAACTTCACGATTGGTTAGAATCGATAAACAAAAATGTATTGAACGTTTTCTGATTTCTGAATATTAATAAAATAGCACAAACGATTATGGCACCTGACAAACCAAGAGTTATCAAGGATTACAATAAACTCGACAAAGATTTACAGGAACAAATTAAGTTTGTTTACGCGGATGGATTTGCCGAAAACCTCATCCATTTTTTCGATAAAAACGGGGTGAAAGTCACCGCACTCCCTTTTGAAACCGAAGACAAATATTACATGCTCCGGATGACTGAAAATGAAGCGGTTCAGATTGTGGACGAGGACGACGACTTCGACGATGACGGTTTTCTGAAAGACGACGTGAAACAGGATTACGAAGACAAATATGCCGACCTTGACCACGTAGCCGATCAGATTGAGGATGAAGGTGAAGAAGAAGACGACTAATGTTATTTCAACTTTGAAATGCCATTTCGAATCTGCCAAATGTCTCAGAGAAATCAGCGAAAATAGTGAGACTTCTCACCTTCATACCTTAGATTACCAATAACAGATTTGTATAACTTCATGATTATAAGCAAAACACCAAATAACAAAAAAACAAATCACAAATAAGCACCAAAAAAACAAATTTCAAAACAAGATAAATTTGAGAATTTTGGAGTTTAAAAATATTTGAAAATTGGAACTTATTTGTGATTTGTGATTTGCATTTTGGAATTTCACTGTCACCCTCTCATAATGCCCAATAAAATTGTGTAAAAAACTCGAAATGACAGTGCTGTTCAATTTATGTTTGACTATTACATATTTTTCACTGCAGCAAGGATTTCACCTTTACTGCAATTTCTTTGCCGTCAGCTTTTCCCGCCAGCTCTTTGGAAGCTAATCCCATTACTTTCCCCATATCTTTCATAGAGGAAGCACCGGTTTTTTCGATAATTCCTTTTACTGCCGCTGTCAATTCTTCGTCGCTCATTTTGGCCGGCAGGTAGTTTTCAAAAACTTTTACCTGTGCCATTTCCTGCTCTGCCAAATCTTCGCGGTTTTGCTTTTTGTAAATTTCAGCAGAATCGGTGCCCTGCTTGGCCAGTTTCGAAATTATTTTAAGCGATTCTTCCTCGCTTAATTCCGAGCCGGCACCTTTGGCTGCCCGGGCTTCGAGCATCACTTTTTTAATGTTGCGAAGTGCCTCCAGTTTTGCTTTATCGCGGGCCTTCATGGCCGCTTTCATGTCGTTATTAATCTGATCGAAAAGTGACATAATTTTTTGTTTTTCTGTGTTAATCTACCTGTCCGTGAAGGTACGAATTTTTATCGGTTAGTTTATTTTCGTTATTCACAGAATAGTCTGACAGTTTTTTCTTGTATTTCGGATCATTCATGCGCATTTGCCGGCGTTTGTAAGCCGGAATATTTTCGAGTTCATCCAAATCTTCATCCGAAGCCGAAGAAAAATCCATTTTGGCGTTTTCAATATTCTTCCGGGCTTTATTGGTTTTCGGATAAAGTACCTCAAATTCCAGGTCATCTTCAGCAGTCTCGTCTGGCGACTCATCCTTCCCGTTAAAATTTAATATTTTCTGGTCGGGAACAGAAGTTGATTTTTTCCCGGAAGCCTTTTTTAAAGATTTCGGGTTTTCGGGTTCAGTTTCTTCTTTTAAATGGTGTGTTTCTTTTTCCGGTTTCCTGTCGCCGGTGATTTCCGGGATAGAACTGTTCCCAAAACCTGTAGCGATTAAAGTAACCGAAATATCGTCACCCAAAGTTTCATCTTTTCCGTTTCCCCAAATCAAATCGGCATCAAAACCGGCCATATTTTGCAGGTAATCGGTAATCTGCCCTACTTCGTCCATGGTAACTTCTTTTGTACCTGAAGTAATATTGAGCAGAATATTTCTTGCCCCGCGGATGTCGTTGTTATTCAGCAGCGGAGAGTTCAGGGCTAATTCAACGGCCTCGGTTGCCCGCTTATCACCGCTTGCCACACCTGTACCCATGATGGCCAAACCGCTTTTGCGCATTACGGTTTCCACATCGGCAAAATCAACATTGATATAGCCCGGAACAGTAATAATTTCTGCAATTCCTTTGGCTGCTGTGGCCAAAATATTGTCGGCTTTCGAAAAAGCTTCCGAAATGCCAAAATCGCCAAACATTTCACGAATGCGCTCATTGTTAATCACCAGCAAAGCATCCACATGACCTTCCAGTTCGGCAATTCCATCAATGGCCTGTTTAATGCGCCGTTTCCCTTCGTTCCGGAAAGGAATGGTAACAATGCCAACGGTGAGATATCCTTCGGCACTGCAGGCTTCGGCAATTACGGGAGCCCCGCCTGTGCCTGTTCCGCCACCCATTCCGGCGGTTACAAAAACCATTTTGGTATTTTCTGAAAGCGCATGTTTCACATCTTCGATGTTTTCGATGGCGGCCTGCTTGCCCACTTCGGGTTTGTTACCTGCACCACGGCCTTCGGTAAGCGATGCCCCCAGTTGGACTTTGGCAGGCACCGGACTGGCATCGAGCGCCTGCGCATCGGTATTGCATATTACAAAATCAACATCTCTGATTCCCTGCTTAAACATATGATTTAAGGCATTTCCGCCGCCACCGCCAACGCCAATTACTTTAATTTCGGCACCTGGATTTGTCGGTAATGTGAAATTTGCCATATTTTCTGTCATTTTACTGTCTTTTTAAGGTTAAACTGAAATTATTCATCCAACGACTGGTCGTCGTCTTCGAACAATTTTCCTAATCCAAAATTCTTATAAAACCAATTGTCAATATTGCTCTGTGCAACCGGTTCATCGGCTTTCTGTTTCTTCTTTTTTCGGTTTTTTCGTTTGGTTGAAAATAAAGACCTGTCAGATAATGTTTTGGGCGTTTTTTTCTTTTCTTCCCGAACATCCATTTTCCCTTCATCCTCATTCGTTCCAGCTTCACTCAGGGTTTTCCTGAAATCTGTTTCTGCCTCAAACTCAACGGGTTTTTCTTCCATCTCCCGGGATTCATTATTTTCCTCTCCCAGGTTATATTTTTCAGGCTCTTTTTTAGTTTGCAGCAACTGGTTCGGGTTGGTTACAAATCCGGTTGCCAGAATCGTTACGCTGATTTCTTCCCCCAGCGATTCATCGTAGCCGTTCCCCCAAATGATATCCGCATCCTGGCCGGCTTTTTCCTGCAACACTTCTATTATTTCACCTATTTCGCCAATTGTAATTTCATCTTTGCCCGAAATAATGTTGAGCAGAATATTTTGCGTTCCGTAAATATCGTTGCTGTCGAGCAGCGGCGATTCAAGCGCCTCGTTTACAGCCTTCATGGCACGTCCCTCGCCTGAAGAAACACCTGTCCCCATAATAAAGACACTACTGTTGTGCATCACGGTGTAAACATCGGTATAATCAATGTTCACATTCCCATGCAGGGTAATAATTTCGGCGACCCCTTTTACTGCTGTAGCCACAATATTGTCGGCCATTTTAAAGGCCTGCCTGGCAGGTAAATCGCCAAAAATATTGTGCAACCGCTGGTTGCTTACTACCAGCATGCTGTCCACAAACTCACCCAGCTTTTCAATACCCTCCATGGCCTGGCCAAAACGCTTCTTGCCTTCGGCCGGCGAGGGAACAGTAACCACAGCAATGGTGAGGATGTCGAGTTCGCGGGCCAACCGGGCAATTACCGGGGCTGCCCCCGTACCAGTGCCACCTCCCATACCTGCGGTAATGAACAACATTTTGGTGTTCTCTTTCAGTACATTTTTCAGGTCCCCGTAATTTTCGCGTGCTGCTTCCTCGCCCATTTGCGGTTGGTTGCCGGCACCGCGGCCTTCGGTTAAAGTAACACCAAGTTGAATTTTTACCGGCACCGGGCTGTTCTCCATTGCCTGGCCGTCGGTATTACAAATAATGAAATCGACACCGGCAATTCCTTCTTCGAACATATGACTGACCGCGTTGCAGCCACCTCCACCTACTCCAATAACTTTAATAATGGAGGAGGATGAAGTCCGCGGAAATTGGAAATTTACTAATTCGGTCATATCATTAATTTTTAATTCAATGCAACATCATCATCGTCGTCAACATAATCGAGCACTCCCTGCACTACGTTTTTCAGCCAGGGAGAGATGCCGGAATCTTTCTTCTTCTTTTTTGGTTTCCGCTTTTTCTCCTTTGACAGCGGATCAACTTTTTCGAGCGCCATTTTCATGAGCCCCAGCGCTGTATGGAAATCAGGTTTCTCAATAATTTCAGCTTTTGAAGAAGCACGAACAACGGAGAAAGCCAACCGGGTATCCATTCCGGTGCGAAATTTAACCAGCGATATCAGGTTATTCAGCGAGGCAGTTCCGCCTGCGAGGACAATCCCGGAGCCCAGTTGTTCGGCAATACCCGATTTTTCAACCTGGTAGAAAGCGCTGTCGATAATCTCTTCCATCCGGGCCTGAATGATAAAAGCCAGGCTTTTAAATGAAATCTCTTTAGGTTCCCATCCGCTGTGGCCCGGGATGGTGACCACTTTCTGCTCATCGGCAAAATCGCCAAGCGCCTGACCGTATTGAGTTTTAAGCTGCTCTGCCCATTTCGGGAGAATTGAACAACCCTCTTTAATATCGTTGGTTAACACATCTCCGGCAAATGGAATTACTGCGATGTGAATCATTGTTCCCTCGTTAAAAACAGCCAGCTTGGTGGTTCCGGCACCCATATCGAGCAAAATGGTGCCCAGTTCTTTTTCGTCTTCAGTTAAAACGGCTTCGCTGGTTGCCATTGGCGATAACACAACTTCCCCCAGTTCAACCCCAACTTTATCGAGCACCCGCTCAAAATTGGTAATGTGAATTTCGGGTACGGCTATTAATTTGTAGGTGGCTTCAATGTTCTGCCCGGTAATCCCCACGGGGCTGAGTTCCACCGGTTCGTTATCGATAACAAACGACTGCGGAATAACGTGAAGGAGTTTAAAATCCTGTTCTACCTTTAATTTCCTGGCTTCATTGAGTAATTCATTTACATCGTTTTCAGTCACCACCCCGTCGCCCGAAGTCAGGCGGGTTCCTTTGTGTTCGTATATTTTCATGGGCTGCCCGGCATAGGCAATGTCAACCTTTTTGATTTTGCCCCCCACCTGATCCAGCAAATCGTTTAACAGGTACTTAAGCGAAATGGCGGCTTCTTCGATATTAAAGACCACCCCGCGTTTTATGCCTTTTGAAGGAAAACTTGAAGCGCCCAGAATTTCCATCCTCCCTTCGCTGTCTTTTTGTCCGGCAAGAGCAGTCATTTTTGATGTTCCAATATCAACAACAACCGAACGATCTATTTTTGAAGCCATATTATCTTTTTTTTGCGATTACCTGATTTTTGTATTTTACACTTACCTTTTGGTACTTATTCCAGTTGTTCCCGGCCATTATCTGCTGATAAAAAGCTTTCATATTGCGCAGCTTTCGCGGATAATCTTCAAGCGACCCCATTTCAATTATGTGGTCTCCAACGAGTGGAGTCAGCAAAACATCGCCGTTTTGCTCCACATGCACCTGTTCCACCTGCGCCTTCCAAAAAGGATTTTCTTCGATGAACAACACAAACGGGAGCAGCTGCATTTTGGCAAACTGCTCAGAAAAATACCCGGTGGCAACCAAAACATTGGCCGTATAATTGGCCGAAATGGGTATTACCTCGCCATTCCGGTCGAGGTAATACCTTCCTTCTGATGACATAATCCGTACTACTGGTTCCCTGTGCTTAATTTTAACACCAAGTGTGCCACGGTAACCCACGCTGTCTTTCGTAATTACCTTAAAAATTTCAGCCTTTTGAATGGCCTGGTGTTTTTCCACTGCTCTTTCCAAAGAATCGGTATTAATAAGCTGCAGGTTTTTGCCAACAAGCTGGTCATCGGCCGATCTGACCAACCGGGTAATTTCGTCTTTACTTATTTTTATGAGCTCATTTTCCTGTAATTCAATTTCAATATTGCCACAGGTTACGTCCCTTGTTTCTCTTGCAGAAAAGGACAATGTAACCACCAAAAAGGCGATTAGCACGAGGAAACCCGTCAGTTTTAATAACTTAAGCAACATTCTGTTTATTTTTAAGCACTTCAATTATTTGTGGCCCAATTCCGTCAATATCCCCGGCGCCCATTGTAAGCACCACATCGGTTTCTCTTTCGGCAAGAAGTTGTGCCACATCTTCCTTCTCTGCCATTATTTTATTTTCATTCTTCATCTTTTCAAAAATTATCGCTGAACTCACCCCTTCGACAGGTTCTTCGCGAGCCGGATAGATGGGAATAAGGATTATTTCGTCCAGCAAATCGAGACTGGCGGCAAACTCAGCTGAAAAATCGCGGGTACGTGAGTAAAGATGCGGTTGAAAAATGCCTGTGATTTTCCGGCTGGGGTACAATGCTTTTACCGATGAAATTACCGCTTTAAGCTCAGCCGGATGGTGGGCGTAATCATCGATATAAATCTGGCTGTCGCTTTTGTAACACACATCGAAACGGCGCAGCACTCCCTGGTAATCTTCCAGACCGCTTTTAATTTCGTCGGCCGAAACACCTGCCAAAAAGGCCAGTGCCGCAGCTGCCACAGCGTTTTCCACATTTATCAATCCCGGATAATTGAGCCGGCAATTGGCAATTATCCCGTCCGGAGTTTTCAAATCGAACTGGTAAAAACCACCTTCGCTGCTCAATTTTAAATTCACCGTATTGAAATCCGCATTTTCTTTCAATGCATAAGAAAACACCCGGGCTGATGTTTTTCGGGTATCCAGCTCTACTCCTTTTCTCATTAATAATTTCCCGCCCGGTTTTATCTGTGAAATGAATTTCTCAAACGATTCAACAATTTTTTCTTTCTCCCCGTAAATATCGAGGTGATCGGCATCGAGTGATGTAACCAGTGCCAGCATTGGTTGCAGGTGCAAAAACGAGCGATCGAATTCGTCGGCTTCGGCTACAATCCATGGTGAATCTTCGTTGGGCAGCAACAAATTACTCCCGAAATTTTTGGAAATTCCGCCCAAAAAAGCACCGCAACCTGTTTTAGTTTTATCAAGAATGTTGGCCGTCATTGTGCTCACGGTAGTTTTCCCGTGGGTGCCGGCAACTGCAATTCCGTTTTTCTCGTTACAAATCAAACCCAGTACTTTGGCACGTTTCAACAAACCAATCGGTTTCCCCCTAAACCACGAGAGTTCGCTGTGGTCATCGGGAAGCGCTGGAGTAAAAACAGCCAGTGTTTCGCCAGGGTTCCACCGGGAGGGAATGTTCCGGATATCGTCATCGTAATGCACATCAATTCCCTCTTGCTGAAGGGCATCGGTAAGAGCGGTTTGTGTACGGTCGTAGCCCGCCACATTCCGTCCGGTAAATTTAAAATACCGGGCCAGGGCACTCATCCCAATCCCCCCGATACCGAGGAAATAAACATTCTTTATATTTTGAAGGTAACTCATTGTTTCAATAGTTTTTCGGTTTCATCAACAATATGACGTGTTGCGTCAGGTTTGGCCAGCGTTTTTATTTTTTCCGACAACCGGTTGCACTCCTCCGGGTTGTTAATTAACCGGATGGATTCGGGCAGCAATTGTTCATCAATCTTGTGATCAGGAATCATTATGGCAGCATTCTTTTCGGCCAGCGCCAATGCATTTTTTGTTTGATGATCTTCTGCCACGTTGGGCGAAGGCACCAAAATAGACGGTTTCCCCACCAGGCAAAGCTCCGAAATAGTTCCGGCACCCGCCCTCGAAATAACCACTCCGGAAGCGGCATACGCCAAATCCATGCGCGAAAGGAATTCATGAATATGCAAATTGTCAGGTGTGGTGTCTTCCATCTTCTCTGTGATTTCGCGATAATAAATTGACCCGGTTTGCCAGATGAACTGCACACCTGATTTGGCCATGACATCCACATTCTTCAGCATGGCGCTATTTATGGAACGTGCCCCAAGACTGCCCCCGATAACCAAAACCACTTTATCTTCTTCCTTCAACCCAAAAAAGGAAAGTGCCTCATTCCGGTCATCAATTTTTTTAAGCAGGTTTTCGCGCACCGGATTCCCGGTAAACACAATTTTTCCTGCCGGGAAATAGCGTTCCATTTTATCGTATGCCACGCAAATTGCCCCGGCTTTTTTCCCCAGCAACCTGTTGGTTATTCCGGCATAGGAGTTTTGTTCCTGAATAAGTGTGGGAATTTGTTTTTTTGCAGCAGCCCTTAAAAGCGGACCGCTTGCAAAGCCGCCTACCCCGATTGCAATTTGCGGATTAAATTCGTTTATAATTTTTTTGGCCAGGCGATTACTTTTGAGCAGGCTGGTCACAAATTTCAGCATTTTAAGTCCTGGTTTGCGGGGAAAACCCATTACCGGCAGGCCTATGATTTTATATCCAGCGGCAGGCACACGTTCCATTTCCATGCGGCCCAAAGCGCCCACAAACAAAATTTCAGCATCCGGGAAACGGTTTCCAATTTCGCCTGCAATGGCCAGGGCGGGAAAAATGTGACCTCCGGTACCACCACCACTTATTATTACGCGTTCAATTTTCATTCTTTTTTTCTTGTCCCATTTCATAATCCTCGTCGGGTACATTTACCTGCACAGCAGGCTTTTGAATTTTTCGGTTTACCTGATTTTGGTAACTCACACTTAATATACACCCGAAAGCCACCGATGTGAAAATCAATGATGTTCCCCCGAGGCTTACCCACGGCAACGGCTGCCCGGTAACAGGCAGCAACCCCGTGGAAACCCCAATATTAATCATGGCCTGGAAAACCAGCACCAAAGAAAGCCCTGTAACCAGAAATGCCGGGAAGGTTCGGGTAGCTCGCCGCACAATGACCACACTCCTGAAAAAGAAAATCAGGTACAGAAACATTACCATTGTACCGATAATCAGACCGTATTCTTCAATAATAATGGCAAAAATAAAATCGTTGTAAGCAGCTGCCATGTAGTTACTCACATCCGAATGCCCCGGGCCTTTTCCCAGCAACCCGCCTTCGTAAATGGCAAGCTTGGCATAATCGGCCTGGGTAATTCCTTTTTCAGCATCGGGGTCTCCAAAAATAAACCTGTCGATACGCCCTTTTACAGTATGTACCCTTGCCGGGGCACTGGGAAACTGATCGGCGAGAAAGTAAATAGCAGTCACCAGTACAATTCCGGTTCCTATTACCAAAAACAAGTATTTAAACGGGATGCGCCCCACAAACATCATGGTAAGAATGGCAGCAAAAAGCAAAGCTGCAGTGGAAAAGTCGGAGACGAAAATCAAACCGCAAACAAGTACTGAGTGGATAATTATTTTCAGGAATGCTTTTTTAAGATCACCTTTGGTTTTCTGATTTTTGGCCAGCACTTTTGCGGTGTACATTATCAGGGCAATTTTTGCCAGTTCAGCCGGTTGAAAGGAGATAAATCCCAAATCGAGAGTACGGCCACTGCCTTCGAGCATTCCTGCAAAATTTAGCGCAACTGTTGTAAGCAGAAGTCCAATGCTCAGGTAAATCAGCAGGTTGGCAACGATGGAATATATTTTAACCGACAGGAAATTGACCATTACCAGCATGAGGCCCAAACCAGCCCCAATAAAAAACAGCTGCCGCACCAGAAAATATAACGTATTTCCTCCGGCCTGGCGGTAAGCCAATGCACCGGTGGAACTGTAAACGATTAACAGCGATAACAGCGACAACAGCAACAGCAAAACCCAGATAACACGATCGCCCTTGAATATTTTCGATTGTGCAACCATATTCTTTTACAAATTTCTTACTTCGTTTTTAAACTGATCTCCCCGGTCTTCATAGTTTTCAAACAGATCGAAACTGGCACAAGCCGGCGATAACAAAACGGTGTCGCCATTGCGGGCAAGGTAGTAGGCTGCTTTTACAGCTTCTTCCATACTCGCCGCATCCACCACATTTTTTGCAATGCCGTCAAAAGCCGCATGTAGTTTTGAGTTATCTTTTCCGAGACAAACAATGGCTTTTACTTTTTCTTTTACCAGCGCGTGCAACATGCTGTAATCGTTGCCTTTGTCGATCCCTCCCGCAATCCAGACAATAGGTTGCCGAATACTCTCCAGCGCGTACCAGGTGGAATTCACATTTGTGGCCTTGGAGTCGTTCACAAATTCAATTCCGTGCACTTTTAAAAAGTGTTCCAGGCGGTGTTCAACTCCTTTAAAATCGGAAAGGCTCTCCCTGAGCTGGTCGTTGCGGATTTCCAAAACCATGCTCGCAATGCCTGCTGCCATGGAATTATAAATATTGTGTTTCCCCTGTAATGATAAATCCAGAATAGACATACTGAATTGATTTTGGTTAATATTAATAATCATCTTATCGCTTGCAATGCCTGCCCCCGGCAACTTTGGTCCTGAAAACCCAAAAGGAACCGCAACAGGTCTTATCTCTCGTTTTTTTATTTCTTTTTGAATGATTTCATCATCGTCACAGAAAATGAAATAATCGTTTGCTCTTTGATTTTGAATAATCCTGAATTTGGAATCGGTGTAGTTTTGCATCGAGTTCCCGTACCGGTCGAGATGATCGGGAGTAATGTTCAGCAAAACAGCCACATCGGCCCTGAAATTGTACATTCCGTCGAGCTGAAAACTGCTGAGCTCAATCACATAAATATCATGCTGTTTTTCAGCCACCTGCCAGGCAAAGCTTTGTCCCACATTTCCGGCCAGCCCCACGTTTAACCCCGCATTTTTCAGAATGTGAAATGTAAGCAGTGATGTTGTTGTTTTCCCGTTGCTGCCGGTAATGCAGATGGTTTTGGCGTTTGTAAATTTTCCGGCAAATTCAATTTCAGAAATCACCGGAACCTGCCTGTTTTTCAATTTTTGAATGAGTGGGGCCGTTTCCGGTATCCCGGGGCTTTTCACCACTGTTTCCGCATCCAGAATCCTGGCCACGGAGTGACTGCCTTCTTCAAAATCAATTTTTTTCTGTGAAAGAACGTTTTTATATTTCTCTTTAATTTTTCCCAGGTCGGAAACAAAAACGGCATACCCCTGTTTTTGCGCGAGAATGGCTGCCCCCACCCCGCTTTCACCGGCTCCGAGTATGACAATTTTGTTTTTCAACTTACCTGATTTTTAATGTTACAATTGTTAAAACCGCCAACAGGATTCCTACAATCCAGAAGCGCGTTGTTATTTTCGGTTCCGGAATTCCTTTCTTCTGGTAATGGTGATGAATAGGGCTCATCAAAAACACCCGGCGACCTTCGCCATATTTCTTTTTGGTATATTTAAACCACGACACCTGAATCACAACCGACAGGTTTTCTATGAGGAAAATTCCACACAGCAGCGGAATTAAAATTTCCTTGCGGATAATAACCGAAAAAACAGCCAGAATCCCTCCTAGCGCCAGGCTACCTGTATCGCCCATAAACACTTGTGCAGGGAATGAATTGTACCACAAAAAACCAACAGTTGCCCCAATGAAAGCAGCAATAAAAACAGTTAACTCGCCAATACTGGGTATGTACATGATATTCAGGTAATCGGCATAAATGATGTTACCACTCACATAAGCCAGCACACCAAGCGTAACGCCACTAATTGCCGATGTGCCGGCTGCCAGCCCGTCAATGCCGTCAGTGAGGTTGGTAGCATTTGAAACTGCAGTGATTATTAAAATAATGGCCAGTGCATAAACAATCCATTTCAGCCATGAACTCGCGCTGCCCGCAAATGCCACAAGCCATTGGTAATCAAATTCATTTCTTTTGAAAAACGGAATGGTTGTTTTTGTTGATTTCACATCTTCGGTTACAAATTTTGTGGTACGCTCGCCCGTAACCGGATCTGTAATGACCTGTGTTAAATCCGTGCCACTGGCGCTCTGCACATGTTGGCGAACTTTAACTTCATCGCTCAGGAAAAGAGTTGCAACCACAAAAAGGCCCAGGCTCACCTGCCCCAGAATTTTAAATTTCCCGGCCAGACCTTCTTTATTTTTCAGGAATACTTTTATGTAGTCGTCGATAAAACCAATGAGGCCAAGAAAAGCAGTGGTTATGAGCATCAGCAGGATGTAAATATTATCTAACCGGGCAAAAAGCAATGTGGGGATAATTATGGCTGCAAGAATTATCAACCCGCCCATTGTTGGAGTCCCTTTCTTTTGCAGTTGCCCCTCGAGACCAAGGTCGCGCACTTCTTCACCAATTTGTTTGCGCTGCAGCAGGCGAATCATTTTTTTACCAAAGGCAAGTGTAATCACCAGTGATAAAATAATGGCTGCCCCCGACCGAAAGGAGAGGTATGGAAACATCCCCAACCCGGGAATATCGTATTCAGCCAGTAATTCATATAAATAATAGAGCATAGCTTTTTGCCTTTATTCGCTTATACCAAAACAATTTTTCAACTCTTCCACATCATCAAAATGGTGCCTCACACCGTTAACTTCCTGGTAACTTTCGTGGCCTTTTCCGGCTACCAGAATTATATCACCGGGTTGTGCTATCAGCGTTGCTGTTTTTATAGCTTCCCGCCGGTTTTCAATAGAAATCACTTTGTTTTTGTCGGCCACCCCAATTCCGGTTTCCATATCGCGGATAATTTGTGCCGGATCTTCGGTGCGCGGGTTATCGGAAGTCAGGATTACTTTATCACTTCCGGCAATGGCTTCCTGCGTCATTTCGGGGCGCTTTGTTTTATCGCGGTCGCCACCTGCACCAATCACGGTAATTACCTGTTCGTTTCCCGAGCGAATTCCTGAGATGGCCGTCAAAACATTCTTCAATGCATCGGGCGTGTGGGCATAATCCACAATCCCCATTTTCCCATCGTTGCTGCGAACAGTTTCAAAACGCCCTTTTACCGGTTCAAGGTTGCTGAGGTGTGTCAGTACTTCATCTTCATCCTGATTCAGATTTACCGCAACCGCAAAAACAGCGAGCAGGTTCGAAGCGTTAAATTTCCCCACAAACCGTGTCCACACTTCGCGTCCGGCCAGGTTGAGCATCATTCCGTTAAAATGGGTTTCAATCACTTTGCAGTGGTAATCGGCCAGTGCCCGATTGGAATAGGTTATTACCCTGGCTTTTGTATTTTGCACCATCACCCGTCCGTTTTTATCGTCGATGTTGGTGAGTGCAAATGCCGTAGCCGGAAGATTATCAAAAAACTGTTGTTTGGCTTTAATGTAAGCCGCAAAAGTTTTATGGTAATCGAGATGATCGTGTGTGATATTTGTAAAGACCCCGCCGGCAAAATCAATTCCTTCAATACGTTGCTGCTGCACCGCGTGCGAACTTACTTCCATAAAGCAATATTCGCAGCCGGCCTCAACCATTTGCGCCATTAATTGCTGAATACGCAACGCATCGGGTGTAGTATGCGTGGCGGTGGCTTCTTTATCGTTTACCAGATAAGCGATGGTGGAAATTAAACCGGATTTATGTCCCAGCTGAATAAAAAGCCGGTAAAGCAAAGTAACAATGCTGGTTTTGCCGTTTGTTCCGGTTACACCCACCACTTTCATTTTTTGTGAAGGAAAACCATAAAAAGCTGCGGCCAGTTTTCCCAAAACCAAACCGGAATTTTTTACTGAAACAAACGTAACAGCGGCAGGTAATTCTTTCGGAAATTCTTCACAAAAAACTACTGCAGCGCCATTTTCAAGTGCTGCAGGAATAAACCGGTGCCCGTCGGCATGCAATCCGGGCTGGGCCACAAAAGCCGAACCTTTTTTAATTTTGCGTGAATCGAATTCAACACCTTCAATTTCACGGTCAGTTTTTCCGTGCACTTCCAAAAAATCAATATGTTCCAGTAGTTTTCTTAAATTCATTTTCATCCCAGTGTTATATAAACAATATCGCCACGGTTGGCTCTTGTACCTGGTTTCAGCGATTGCCGAACAACTTTCCCCATGCCTTTCAGGCGTACCTGCAACCCGGCATTTTCCAGTAAAAAAATGGCTTCGCTGGCTCCCATCCCTGTCACATCGGGCACAGAACCAACTGTTGTTTCATTTTCATCCAGAATAATCCGATTATCAACTTTTTTCACTTTTACAAGCCCTGAAACAGATTTGCTTTCCAGGTTTTCAATGCTTAATTCTTCTGCCAGCCGAAAAATATTTTCAGGATTCCCGTTTTTAATTTCGGGCAATTGCGGTTCGGAGGGCAACGTTTTCTCTTCGGGCGCATCATCGAACAGGATACGCGCCGCATACACTTTTTCGGCAATTTCTTTAAACACAGGCCCTGCAACCGAGCCGCCGTAATAGGTCCCGCCCCTCGGGTTGTTTACTGTCACTATTAATGAATATTTCGGGTCATCAGCCGGGAAATAACCTGCGAAAGAGGCCAGGTACATTCCTTTTTTGTAACCTCCCTGGCTTGTTGCCACCTGCGCCGTACCGGTTTTACCGGCTATTTTAAACCACGGGTTCTGAAGCGAACGCCCCGTGCCGTTTTCACAAACCCCCTCAAGCAGTTTTTGAGCTTTCCCAAGGGTCTCCTTAGTTGTAATCATCGGGTTCAGCACCTCGGTTTTAAATTGCTTGACCTGCATCCCGTTGTTCCTGATTTCTTTAACCAGCCGGGGTTTTACCATACGCCCGTTGTTGGCTACTGCATTGTAAAATGTGAGCAACTGCAGCGGGGTCATTTTTGATTCGTAACCATACGACATCCACGCCAGCGTGGTGCCCCACCAGTCGGAGTCGCCCGGGTATTTAAAAAACGGCTGGGCTTCGCCTTTAATCTCCATTCCGAGAGGCTTATTCAACCCGAAATTGAAAATCCGGTCCACAAAATCTTCCGGATTGTTTTCATAACACGATGTGATTATTTTCGCGACACCTACGTTGGAAGATTTCTCAAATATTTGTTTGACAGTCATTTTCCCATGACCGCCGTAACGGTAGTCGCTGTCGTAAATCGTTTGTCCTTTGTATTTCCAAACGCCGCTGCCGGTATCAAAAACATCGCTCGTATCGATTAATCCATCTTCCATTGCAACCACCAGCGAAACCAGTTTGAAGGTTGAACCGGGCTCGTAATTCCCGGCATGTCCCATGGCATAATTGTAATTTTCAAAATAGTCGCCGTTTTCTCTTCCGAGGTTCGAAATGGCTTTTATTTCACCGGTTTCAACTTCCATTAAAATAGCTGTCCCCCAGTCGGCTTTCATTTTTTTCAACTGACGGTAAAGTGCACTCTCAGTAATATCCTGTAATTTAATATTGATGGTAGTTATCAGATCCATGCCATCGCGGGGTTCAATTTCAGTCCGGGTAACCCAGCGGCCCGAAAGGTTTTCTTTGTAGCTGATACCTTCCTCGCCTTTCAGGTATTGTTCGTATGCCCCCTCAAGTCCGGTGTAACCAATATTGCCGTGCACCCCGCCATAGGCTCCTTTGTTCAAATCGCCAATAGTGCGGAGTGCCAGCGATCCCAGCGGATTTAACCTTTTGTTTTCCTGTTCGATAATCATTCCCCCGCCAAAACGCCCCCTGCGCAAAATAGGGAATTTCTTGATTTGCTGAAGTTCATGGTAGTCCACTTTCCGGAGAGTGAGCATATATCCGCGATCGCCTTTCCGGTAGGCTGCATTCAGCCTTCTTGCATATTCATTTTTCGAAGCATCTTTAAAAAAGGCAGAAAGTGCATAAGCCAGCGAGTCGCTTTGGTTGTTAAACACCCGTTTTACCCCTTCGGCAGCAAGGTCAATTCTGACAAAATACCCGGGAACTGAAGTGGCCAAAACACTGCCATCGTCGGCACAAATATTCCCGCGATTGGGTTGCACACGAAGCGTGTTCTCTTCCAGATTTTTAGCAATTTGCTGCCACCGTTCATTTTTAATTTGCTGAACAGAAACCATTTTAAAAATTACCGCTATTCCAAACAACAGCAGTATGAAATAAATAATGGCTATGCGCGATACTATTGACTTTCTGATATCCACCTTTTACTTCTTTTGAACTTTAATTTTCCGGGGAGGCCGGGTAGGCTCCTCCAAACCAATTCCCGACTCCTTAACTTTCTCCACCACTTCCGACGGCCTGCTGACATCCATCAGTTTGGCCGAAAGTGTAATCGACTCGGACCGTAATTCTTCGAGCGTGTCCTGCAATACTTCAATTTGCCTGATGGTGCGTTCCGACCAGTTTCGGTTGGTAATTAACACCAGGGCAAAAAAGGCAAGAAGGAACAAAAACGGTAGCTGACGGGTTACCCGTTCATCGGTTAGGATTGTTCCCCCGAGGAACGGTTTCATTCCGCTTTTCTTTTTACTGTTTTTAATTTTTTTTGCCATATCAAATTTTTTCTGCTATCCTTAATTTTGCGCTGCGCGAGCGCGGGTTTTTCTCCACTTCTTCGGTGCCGGGAACAATCACCTTTCTGTTTACCAAACGAAAAGGAGTAACCTGGTTCCCGTAAAAGTCTTTTTCAATTTTGCCCTCGAAATTGCCTGCTTTCATAAAATTTTTACACAGGCGATCTTCCAGGCTGTGGTAAGTAATAACAGCCAATCTGCCACCCGGCTTAAGTACCTCGAGCGATGCCTGCAAAAATTCTTTCAGGGCTTCCATTTCGTCGTTCACTTCAATGCGCAAAGCCTGAAAAACCTGCGCCAGGTATTTATTTTGAATCGCCCTCGGGGCACAATGCAACGCCACTTCTTTTAGCTGTCCGGTTGTTTTTAAAGGTTCATTGCTTCGTTCCCTGGTTATTTCCGCTGCCAGCCTTTTGGCATTTTTAATTTCGCCATACATTTTGAAAACAAAAATCAACTGCTCTTCAGGGTAATTGTTAACCACTCCGGCAGCATCTGTGGTTGCGTCACGGTTCATCCGCATATCGAGTTTCTCGTCAAAACGAAACGAAAAACCACGGCCGGCTTCATCAAAATCGTGTGACGAAACGCCCAGGTCGGCAAAAACTGCATCTACACTTTCAACTCCGTGGTAGCGCAGGAAATTTTTCAGGTACCTGAAATTATGCCGGATAAAAAAAAGCCGGTCATCGTGAATCACATTGCCGGCAGTATCCTCATCCTGGTCGAAGGCAAAAAGCCTCCCATCCCCCAGTTCATTAAGGATGAGCCGTGAATGGCCTCCGCCACCGTAAGTGGCATCCACCACAACAGCTCCGGGAAAAAGGTTTAACCCCTCAACAGACTCCCCGGGCAAAACCGGTATGTGATATTCATTTGTCATTGCCCTTGCTGTTTTTTCTTTCTTTTTTCCTGAAAACGTTTGGCAAATGTGGATTTATCCATTCGTCCGGCTTCATATTCTGCCGAATCCCACATCCGGATAGAACGCCCCATTCCGATTAGCCTCACGCTCTTTGTCAGTTTCCCGTAACCGAGATATTCGCCGGGCACATTTATGCGCCCATTGGCTGCCATTCCCACCTTGATAAAGTTCTCATAAAAAAACTGCAGGAATGCATCATCTTCCTCATCGAAGGGATCGAGCGTACTTTTAAAAGCCTCTACCCTGTCTTTCCAAAACGCTTCGGGGTAAATATCGAGACAGTTTTTGAACAAATTCCGCTCAATAACGAGTGGCTCCAGGGCCATTTCACCCATCTCTTTTTTAAAGGCCGAAGGCAAAACAAAACGGCCTTTATCGTCGATGGTTGCATGATATGTCCCTGTAAATTCTGTCATTTTTCAGAAAATAGATTTTCGTAGTGTAAAAGTAAAAATTTCTTCCATAATATTCCATTTTCTTCCACATTATTCCACTTTGCACTAACCTGTTACACCTGCAATTTTGTTGAAAAACTGTTAATTAGATGTTGGAAACATAAATAAAACGCCAGGTCAAAAAAAGCCAAATACTCATATAATCAATGTTTTACAACTCATCACACAAAATTATCAACAGCCGTTGATAACTCCTGTTTTAAATTTTATTTTCCTGTAAGCACATTATTTTTGCGTAATACTCCGGGTAGCTCTTAGCCTAAAATATTGCCAGTTCTTTCAATTCAATTAATTTAGTGGCCTGTTTTATAAAGAGTATAATGGCAAAAGAAGTAACAACAGAAGCTTTAAAGCCCATTGACATGAAGGAGGTCATTGCTTCCAAAAGTCCCGGGCTGGCCAAAATGATTCCCGGTTTTGTTTACCGGTACCTCAGGCGCATTATGCACATTGATTTTATTAACAATTTACTGGAAAGGTACGGCCACCTCAGAGGCATTGACTTCATCGACCAGGTAGTTACCGAGTTCAATGTAAAAGAACATTTATACGGCCTTGAAAACGTACCGGAATCGGGCCGGTATATTTTTGCAAGCAACCACCCATTAGGTGGATTCGATGCCATGTTGCTGATGAAAACCGTTGACAAAAAACTGGGAGAATTACGATTTCTTACCAATGATATTTTACTGAATATCCCACAGATGAAATCGGTTTTCGTGCCCGTAAACAAACACGGCGGGCACAGTCGCGATGCGGCCATGTTGCTGAGGGAAGCTTATGAATCTGACATGCAAATCTTAATTTTCCCATCGGGACTGGCATCACGAAAAATAAAAGGGAAAATTGTTGACCTGGAATGGAAAAAACATTTTATCTCGAAAGCGATTCAATACAAGCGCGATGTAATCCCTGTTTTTATTGGCGGCCGAAATTCGAACCGGTTTTACCGGCTGGCCAAACTGCGTAAATTTTTCAGAATTAAATGGAACCTTGAGATGTTTTTTCTGCCCGATGAAACCATGCGCCACCGCAACTCCGATGTCCGCATTTACTTCGGAAAACCCATTCCATACACCTCGTTCGATCGGTATAAAACCCACCGGGAATGGGCAACAATTGTTAAAGAAAAAGTATATCAGTTACCAGTAAACACAAGCGATGCAAATTAAAACAGGACTGCTTTAATATTCTAATTGTTATTTGTTAATTTTGTATTCAGTTTTGATAAAAAGATTACGAATGAAAGATATAGTAGCGCCACTACCAAAAGATCAAATTATTGCCGAACTCACCCCGGAAAAAATGTTGCGTAAAACCAACAAGGGCGGCAATGAAATTTACGTGGTAACCCATAAAGATTCACCGGACATTATGCATGAAATAGGCAGGTTGCGCGAAATTACTTTTCGCGATGCAGGTGGCGGCACCGGTAAAGAAACCGATATTGATGATTACGATATTGCCGATTTCCCTTACAAACAGCTAATTGTTTGGGATCCCGAAGCCCGCGAAATCCTAGGCGGGTACCGGTACATGAACTGTTCTGAAACCCCCAAAAACGAAGACGGGGAAGCAATGATGGCCACTGCGCACCTTTTTCATTTATCGGAAAAATTTACTGAAGAATATTTGCCGCACACGCTCGAACTGGGACGTTCATTTGTTCAGCCCAGTTATCAATCGAGCAAAGCCGGGGCAAAAGCACTTTTTGCACTGGATAACCTGTGGGACGGATTGGGTGCACTCACAGTCGATTATCCGGAAATTGAGTATTTTTTCGGGAAAGTCACCATGTATCAACACTTTCACAATGAAGCGCGGAACCTGATCCAGTATTTTTTTAAAAAATATTTCCGCGACAAAGAGAATTTGGTATATCCGAAAAAACCGGTGGAATTTGACTACGACGAGGAGGAGATGAAAGCAGTATTTACCGGCAAAGACTACAGTAAAGACTACAAAATTCTTGTGCAGACAGTAAGATCTTACGGCGAAAACGTGCCGCCGCTTATTAATGCATATATGAATATTTCTCCCTCGATGAAAACATTTGGAACGGCACTTAACAAAGATTTTGGCGGGGCGTTGGAAACAGGCATTATTGTTACCATAAAAGACATTTACCAGGTAAAATACGATCGCCATATTGAAACCTACATCCAGGACAAGGGAAACAGCGAATGGGAAGATCCTGAATAAAGGTTATTAAACGTTTATTTTATGGGCATGGCAAAGCGGACAACATCGTCGCCGGTTATTTGTTTGTCGCACAAAATAATCAGCCGCTCAATTACATTGCGGAATTCCCTGATGTTACCGGTCCAGTTAATTTTTTGAAGCTCTTTTATAGCATCTTCAGTTATCGCTTTTTCAGGCATTCCATATTCGTTGCAAATCTGGTTGATGAAATAACCAGCCAGAAGTGGGATATCTTCCAGTCGTTCGTTCAAACCCGGCACATGGATCAAAATTACACTCAGCCGGTGGTATAAATCTTCGCGAAACCGATTTGCGTCAATTTCTTCTGAAATATTTTTGTTGGTAGCTGCCACAACGCGCACATCAACCTTAATGTGTTTGTCGCCGCCAACCCGTGAAATCACGCTCTCCTGCAATGCCCGCAAAACTTTGGACTGGGCCGGGAGGCTCATATCGCCAATTTCGTCGAGAAACAGCGTGCCACCAGTTGCCTGCTCAAATTTCCCTTTGCGCTGTTTTACTGCCGAAGTAAAAGCGCCTTTTTCGTGCCCAAACAATTCACTTTCAATCAACTCCGAGGGAATGGCAGCGCAGTTCACTTCCACAAAAGGCCCCGATGACCGACTGCTCTGGTCGTGAATACGCCGGGCCACCAGCTCTTTGCCTGTTCCGTTGGCACCTGTAATTAATACCCGGGCATCGGTAGGTGCCACGCGGTCGGCCATTTCAATCACTTTTTTAATGGCAGGTGATTCGCCAATTATTTCAAATTTTTTGCTGACTTTATTTTTCAGAATTTTGGTTTCGTTCACCAGGGTCGATTTATCCATTCCATTACGGATAGTTATCAGCAAACGATTGAGGTCGAGTGGTTTTTCAATAAAATCGTACGCTCCTTTTTTTATCGATTCAACTGCTGTATCAATATTTCCGTGTCCTGAAATCATTATCACAGGTGTATCGGGCGTTAATTTCTGAAGTTGCTCCAAAACTTCTATGCCATCGAGGCCGGGCATTTTAATGTCGCAAAGCACAATATCATATTCGACATTTTTTACCATTCCCAGTGCTTTTTTGCCATCCTCTGCCAAATCCACTTCGTATTTTTCGTACTCGAGAATATCTTTCAATGTATTACGAATACTGCGTTCGTCGTCGATAACAAGAATTTTTGACATAATCAGTGGTTCATTTTTAATGAATAACAAAGTTAATCTTCCGATGTTAAAAGAAAACAGAAAATCCGGGAAAATTATCCAATTTAGGCTATCAATTTCTTTTTTCATTGCAGATACCATGGGTTTAGAAAAAATCTGCTATTTGAAGTGATTATGTACAGTCACCTCAGCAGGCAGGTTTTTTAGAAAAATCCAGCCATTTGAGCTACTTTAATCAGCGCTTCGTAGGGAACTCTCCATGAACTGATAACAGGAATACCCTCTGCATTCACGTATTTTTTGTAGAAACTGTCGAGTTCAAGTTCGCCAGGTGGTTGGCTTACTTTATTTTCCTGTGAAAAGGTTTGTGGCATTATTGCTCGGGATAAATAATTACTATATTATTCTTATCAAACCTGGCAATTCTGTTATTCATTACATGTTCGAATGTTTTATTATAAGATATCGTTTTTTTCCTTGAATGAACGAAAACAAGCAACTCGGTTGAGGAGTTTCTGATGTTTTCATTTAATTGCAGGATTTCTTCATTTTGTTGGATATTAAAATATTTAAGGGTTCCGTTTTTGGAAACATACTGTTTAATGGCTTCGATGGTTTGTGCTGAACTGCATTCAACATTCACCTTTAGCTGCAATTTTTTTATAAGAAAGCTAATTGTCTCAAGCCAAAGGTGAAACCCTTTTTCATATTGGGCATTTTCGGGGCACCAAAGGTCTATTTTTTTTACACCACGGAAGCTGGATGGTGTTTTGAGTACCATCACCATGCGTTCTGTTTTATTAAGTAAGTTATTGAGCACATTGCCGAACAGAATATGAAAAGGAGTTTTGTTTTTATTCCATCCCATAACAATTGTGGTGGCAACTACCTCCTCGGCTGCCCTGACGATACCATCGGTTACATTATTGTCGATTCGCGAACTGGTTTCAAATATAACATCTGAATGCAAGGCCTTAATAGCCTGGGCAATTTCCTCATGGTTTTTATCAATTTTATCTCTTACCTCGCTTCGGTTGGTAAAAATTGTAAGTGGATAAACAGGTAGATTATTATCTTCTTTTTTTATGAGGCTGGCAAACTCAAGCAGGTTTGCCATATTGGAAGGGTTGGCCAAAGGAACAAGAATTTTTTGTTTTTCTTTATTATTCTCGCTTATTGTTTCTTCTTCAAATAATAATTTTTTTCCTGCCTTTTGAGTAATATAGGAACTGCTTATGCTGGTGACCAGGATTAAAATTACGGTATTATTGAGCACTGTCTCCGAAATAATTCCCATATTAAATCCAATCAGAATAATTGCAATGGCAGATGCTGCTCTTGAAACACTCAGACCGAATATCAGGTTTTTTTCGGTGTTGGTAAATTTTAAAAACACTTTGGAAAGCCACGCTGCCAGGTATTTGCTGGCAAAAGCAGTTAAAATTAAAATCAGGGTAATACCAATTTGCTTGGGATCGTTGATGTAAATTTTAAAATTTGCCAGCAGGCCGATTGAAATTATAAAAAACGGAATAAACAGATTATTCCCAATAAATTCAATCCTTTTGTAGAGTGGTGAGTTTTTGAAAATTAACCGGTTAAGAACCAATCCGCTAAAAAAGGCACCGATAATGGGCTCAATATTCAGGATTAATGCCACGAATGCCGATAAAAACAGAATAACCAGTACAAAAATATATTGTAACCCAAGCTCTCCTTCATATTTATTTAAGAATATCCTCGAAATTTTTGGAAAAATGAATAACACGACAATAAAAAACAAAATAAAATTTAACCCCAAATGGAGCATATCATACCAATTGAATCCCTTTTCAGCAAAGTTTGTTATCAGTTCCATCCCCACCAGAGCCAGTACATCGGCAATAATGGTTGCTCCTACACCTATTGTTACAATTGACTTGTTAATGATTCCAAGTCGCCCCAGCACAGGGTATGAGATGAGTGTATGTGATGCCAGCATTGCGCCAATCAGCCAGGAAGCATATACCGAAAAATTGAGCAGGTGCCTCGAAATAAGAAATCCCAGGGAAAAGGGTAAAATAAATGATGCAAGACCTGTAAAAATGCTTTTCCATTTATTGTTAATGAAATCGATTATATCAATCTCGAGCCCTGCTAAGAACATCAGGTACAACAATCCAATTGTGCCCAACAGGCTAAATTCGAGATCGGGTGGCAGGAGGTTAAAACCATTCGGGCCAATTAAAGCGCCACTGATTAGTAATCCAACTATTGACGGAATGCGCAAACGTTCAAAAATAACCGGTGATAAAAGTAATATAACAAGTATTAATGTTATTATAATTACGGGTTCAGTAAATGGTATATTGAAAAGTAGCCTCATTTATTAGCGCATTAATTTTCAGTTTAACTCTCAAATACAAACTTCCAGGCTGTGGGCTGAAAGGTTTTATGAACATCTAATACCAATTTTGAAAATAGTTAAGTTCTTTTTTAACCGTTTTCAAATTGGGATAATGCCGATAACTTGCCTGACGGCAGTCTGGTTGAAAAACACAGACATTTGGAGTAAGCGAACCAATAGCTCAATGTCTTTCATAACCGGTATAAATATAGGTATTGAATTTTTAATGGAGAAATGAAAGATGCAACCTGCTTTTCTTAAAAAGTATCTTCCTGTTATTGAGCCTTTTTTTATAAACATCTTTCAGCTACCGGCCCAGTTAATATTGTCAACTTGCAGGTCTGGCGTTTCTTCAAAGGCCTCCAGTTTTTCAATTATATGAAGCTGGCCTGCTGCCGAATCCACGCTCTGACCTTGTGCAACAATAAATTTGGCCCCGTTGTCCAAAGCTTTTATGATGTCTTCTTCCGAATCGCGTACCGAAAGGATGATGACCGCTTTCTGATACCATTCCCGCAGTTTTTTTAATATTTTCTGACTGAGGACACTAAATTTTATCAAATGTAATTATAGCAACCGTTAATTTGTTATTCTCTCCAAAAATTCGGGGTAAATAAAATGAGTACGGTATAAATTTCCAGTCGCCCCAAAATCATCAGGAATGTCATCGTTAATTTTGCAATACCCGTTAAATGGGCAAAATTGGCTGCTGGCCCCACTGTTCCAATTCCCGGCCCAATACCCGCCATGGCGGTTGCTGCAGAGCTTGCTGCAGTTGCCCCGTCAAGGCCTGTTAAGGCAAGCGCAGCGGCTCCAATTGCAAAAACACCAAGGTAGGTGAATAAAAAAGACTGAATGTTTTGATTGGTTGATTCGTTAATCACATTTCCATTCAGTTTTAGTGGAATAACTGCGCGCGGGTAGGCCGATTCCCGGAAAAATCGCCGGATGTTTTTAAAAAACAACAGGTGACGTGCTATTTTAATACCGCCGGCTGTTGATCCTGTACTCCCGCCCAGAAACATGGCAAAAAAGATGATTAACCAGGCAAACTGCGGCCAAAGCAGATAATCGGCTGTGGCATATCCTGTACAGGTTACTATGGAAATAACCTGGAAAAACGATTCGCGAAATGATTCTTCAAGCGGTTTACCGGTTTTAAAAAACAGCGAGAGGGCGATGAAAATGCCAAGGCCAAATACTACCAGAAGAAAAAACCTGATCTCTTCGTTCTCTTTAATTTTTTTGAATTCCCGTTTCACCAAATAATAGTGGATAACGAAATTCGTACCTCCCAGGAGCATAAAAAGCATAACCACATACTGAATGTATGGACTATAGCCGCCAATGCTGGTGTTTTTGGGTGAAAATCCGCCGGTGGCTACTGTCCCAAAAGCATGACAAACGCTTTCAAACAGGTTCATTCCGCCAACAAGCAGCAAAACAGTTTCTGCAGCGGTCAGGATCACATAAATGTACAGAAGCCGTTGTCCCACCGATTTTATTTTAGGCTGGATTTTTTCCTGGAAAGAAGATTCAAGTGTGAACAAATGGTAGCCCCCTTCGTGAAGCGAGGGCATAACAACTATAAACAACACCACAATACCGATGCCACCAATCCAATGTGTTAAACTACGCCAGAAAAGAATTGATTTTGGCAGCGATTCTATATCGGTCAGAATAGACGACCCGGTAGTGGTAAAGCCGGAAACCGATTCAAACAGCGCATTAACAAAAGAAGGGATGGCTCCTGAAAACAGATAGGGAAGACTTCCTGCCAAAGCAATGAAAAACCAAGAAAAAGTAACTGACAAATAGGCCTCACGTTTTCCTAATTCAACAGAACTTTGAAATTTTTGTGAAAGAAATTGAAAACAAACACCCATGATTGTGGTAATTGCCATTGCATATATAAACGGCCAGGTATTTTCCTGATATATCAGGGCAATTCCAATACAAACGAATAATGATACAGTTGCAATAAAAAGGTTTCGGCTGATGACTTTAAAAACAATTCCCAGGTTTACCATTTTGTAATTAACTCTTTCAAATATTTATAATTTTTGTTAACACGCACATAAGGCCTTTATTTTCCTGCCTTAAGAAAGGTTTATTAAACAAAGATATATAATGATGAGAATAATTATGCTTGTTTAGACAAATAACCTATAGTAAAATGTTTTGCTATTTGTATTATTAACATTTTCTTTTTTTAGTTATTTTTGTTTAAAGATTAATGGCTAAAGCCTCTATTTGACACGGGTTTATAGCCCCCAGCTTAAGCTGGGGGTTTTGAAGAAAGAAAAATTGGCTTTAGTCTTTATTAATAAGCAATTCATTTTCAATGGAAAACTTTTTCTTGAATAAAATTTAACCGTACAACAATGTTCTTTTATATTGTGATTTTACTTACTAGCCAGTTTTGGGTATTTTTGTTCAATATATTATTTTCGACACATGATTAAACAGGATTGAATTATGAACGTAGTTCAGGTTACCGGGAAAAAATTAATAAATCAGTTTCATGAGGTGCCGCAAACCATTTTTAAAAATGATCCAAATTACACCCCGCAACTGAGACCAATGATTGAAAATGCTTTTAATCCCAGGAAAAACGATAAGTTTAAGAAAGGTGATGCCTGCAGGTGGTTGGTGAAAAAACAGGGAAAATTTGTTGGTAGAATTGCGGCTTTCTACGATTCTGATTATTACGAAGGTTACAGTCAGCCAACCGGTTGCATTGGTTTTTTTGAATGTGTTAACGATAAAGAAGCTGCATTTTTGCTTTTCGATACGGCCCGAAAATGGTTGTACGAAAATGGCATGGAAGCCATGGATGGCCCGGTGAATTTTGGTGAAAACTTTTTTTACTGGGGGCTGCTTCTCGATGGTTTTCAGCCGCAAACGTTTGGCATGCAGTATCATCCGCCATACTATCGCGAATTGTTTGAAGATTACGGGTTTAAAATTTTTTACAAACAACTGAGCTATTCAATGGATGTTACCAACCCTGATTTGCCCGACAGGTTCTGGAAAATTGCAGAATGGGTTGCCAAAAAAAAGGAATATTCGTTCGAGCATTTCACATTCAGGAATCAGGAGAAATTTATACACGATTTTATTGAAATTCACCGACAGGCCTGGTCGGATCACGGGAATTACAAACCGGTAAGGTTTTCCCAGCTACAAAATATGGTTCAGGATGCCCGCCTTATCCTGGATGAAGAGTTTATATGGTTTGTTTACCATAACAATAAACCCATTGCCTTTTTGATGATGATCCCGGATTTGAACCAGATTATCCGAAAACTGAAAACAGGGAAAATCAATATTATAAACCTGTTGAAATTGCTTTATTACCGTAAGAACAAAACAATTACGCGTTGCAGGGTAATTGTTTTGGGCGTTGTGCCAAAGTTCCAGCGTCTGGGAATTGAATCAGGTATTTTCTATCACTTAAAAAAAGTGATGCTCCGGAAAAGTTGGTATAACGACATGGAAATGAGTTGGGTTGGAGACTTTAATCTAAAAATGAATGCGCTTTTTAAATCGTTTGGCGCACAACAAACACTAACTCATGCTACTATGCGTTATTTATTTAATCGTGAAAAAGAATTCGAAAGGGCTCCTGTTATTAACTAATCATCATTTACCTTTGTAAAAACAACCTAATCAAGGTTAACTTAAATTATAAAAATGCAACTCATTGAAGTAACCGATAAAAAGTCAAAAAAACTTTTTCATAAAATTCCGCATCTCATTTATCGTGATGATCCGAACTGGGCTTGTCCGCTCGAAGGGATGGTAGAAAATATTTTTGACCCCAAAAAAAATCCATCTTTCAAAAACGGCGAAGCCAAAAGATGGGTTTTAAAAAATAACAGCGGGGAGTTGGTGGGCAGAATCGCTGCTTTTTACAATCTCGACAAAGCCAAAATTTTTGAGCAGCCTACCGGAGGGTGCGGTTTTTTTGAATGTGTAGATAACCAGGAAGCTGCCAACCTGCTTTTCGACGCTGCACGCGACTGGCTGAAAACAAAAGGAATGGAAGCCATGGATGGGCCGGTTAACTTTGGTGAAAATTACATGAACTGGGGAGTACTGGCCGACGGGTTTATGCCCCAGGGTTTTGGAATGCCCTACAATCCTCCGTACTACGTGAAATTGTTTGAGAATTACGGTTTTAAAGTTTATTTTGAACAATACAGTTATCACCTCGATACCACCTTGCCCGAGCTGCCCGATCGGTTTTGGAAAGTGGCCGAGTGGGTAGCAAAAAAACCACAATACAGCTTCAGGCACTTTTCGTGGAAAGAAAAAGAAAAGTTTATTGACGATTTTGCGCAAATTTACGATAATGCCTGGCGGTTTCACGAGCATTTCAAACCCATCGACAAGGATGATTTGAATGAGTTTATTTTCAGTGCAAAATTTTTAATTGAAGAAGATTTAATATGGTTTGCCTATCACGAGGGAGACCCCATTGCACTTTTTGTTGCCGTACCCGACTTTAACCAGATACTGGCCAAACTGAACGGCCGGATTACAACCTGGAATTTCCCGAAATTATTGTGGCTGAGATGGCGGAAAACCATGACACGCACACGCAGCCTCATAATTGGAATTGTTCCAAAATTTCAGCGCTCCGGAATCGATGCCGCCATTTTCTGGCATCTTCGTCCTGCAATGTACCGCAAACCCTGGTACACCGAAATGGAACTTTCCTGGGCCGGCGATTTCAATCCCAAAATTGTAGCCCTTTACGAATCGGTTGGTGGCAAGCGGGCAAAAACGCATTATACTATGCGCTATTTGTTCGATCGGAACAAACCTTTCACCAGGGCACCCATTATTACCCCTGAACCGGGTAAAGAAAAAAGCCGTTCATGAAAAATGAAATTAAAAATCGTTTTGGTTTCTTGAATACAATATTTATCTTTGCAGGCCTTTAAAAAGTTAAAAATGAATTAGGAATGGATTGCAGTGAAAAATGTAACCATTCAAAAACAATTAAAAGAATAAGCAATGAAAAAGGGAATTCATCCAACAGATTACAGACTGGTTGCCTTCAAAGATATGTCGAACGGGCATACCTTTATCACCCGCTCAACAGTTGAAACAAAAGAAACAGTTGAAGTTGAAGGAACAGAGTACCCGTTGTACAAATTAGAGATTTCAAATACTTCGCATCCTTTCTATACAGGTAAAGTTAAACTGGTTGACTCCGCAGGACGAGTTGATAAGTTTATGAGCCGCTATGGAAAACACATGGAAAAAAAGAAAAAGTAATCAATTTTACTGATAATTGAAAAGCTCCGTATTGCGGGGCTTTTTTTATGGAAAATAGTTTATAATTCTTCAAAATCAGGTAACATAGAAAAAGCTCCCGGTAAAACTCAAATGCCAGGCACCTGAAAAAATGTCGGTAAAGAAGTAGTATTTCTATGAACATACGGCATTTATTATTCGTTTCGGGGAGTGGCATGGCTATTGACAGTTACCACTGTTGTATTTTTGCGGATTCAGTTCCGTCAGTTTGACATTAATTAATTGATTATGGGTAAAATAAAAAATTCAGGATTACAAGATATATTATTGAACGGTTCGATGGAAAGTGACTCGGATTATATACCGATTATTGCCGACGGAGATGATAATGAACTTAAAAATACAGACATACCCGATGTGTTACCTATTCTGCCCCTGCGAAACACAGTATTGTTTCCCGGAGTAGTGCTTCCCATTACAGTAGGGCGTAAAAAATCCTTGCAGTTAATACAGGATGTTTACAAAGGTAGCCGGCTTCTGGGCGCATTGGCCCAGCGCGATTATACCATTGACGATCCCAAAAAAGAGGATTTGTTTTCAATAGGTACTGTGGCCGAAATTCTGAAAATACTGGAGATGCCCGATGGTTCAACATCGATAATTATACAGGGGAAAAGGCGTTTTTCTGCCATGGAATTTATTGCCGACGAACCATACTACAAAGCATCTGTTCAACCACTTAGCGATTTAACATCGAAAAACGATTCAGAATTCAATGCTATTGTAGGCTCTTTAAAAGATTTGTCAATTAAAATCGCACAGTTCTCAGCCAATGTTCCGCCCGAGGCTACTTTTGCTGTAAAAAACATTGAAAACTCCACTTTCCTTATCAACTTCATTTGTTCAAATACCGATATCAATGTTAAAAACAAACAGACGTTGCTCGAGATCGACAGTTTAAAAGATCGGGGCGTGCAGGCTATCAGTTACCTTGTAAAAGAGGTTCAAATGCTGGAGCTGAAACAGGATATCCAGAAAAAGGTGAAAACCGACATGGATAAGCAGCAACGCGAATTCATGCTCAATCAGCAAATGAAAACCATTCAGGACGAGTTGGGTGGTAATCCGGTGGAACAGGAAATTAATGAGTTAAAAGAAAAGGGCAAAAACAAAAAGTGGAGCAAAGAGGTGGCACGTTTTTATGAAAAAGAAGTGGAAAAACTTCACCGGTTAAACCCGGCTGCCGGGGAATACTCGGTGCAGTACACTTTCTGTCAAACGTTGGCCGAACTTCCGTGGAATGAATTCACCGAAGATAATTTCGATTTGAAAAATGCCCGCAAAGTGCTGGATGAAGATCATTATGGTCTTGAAAAGGTGAAGGAAAGAATACTGGAACACCTGGCCGTGCTTAAACTAAAAAACGATATGAAAGCCCCGATTCTTTGCCTTTACGGTCCTCCCGGGGTTGGTAAAACTTCGCTCGGAAAATCAGTTGCACGTGCGCTCGACCGCAAATACGTGCGAATGAGCCTTGGCGGCCTTAGCGATGAATCGGAAATTCGCGGGCACCGCAAAACCTATATTGGTGCCATGCCCGGACGAATTATCCAAAATATTAAGAAAGTCAAAACATCGAACCCGGTATTTATTCTTGATGAAATCGACAAGGTTTCCAAGCATTTTTACGGCGATCCGGCTTCAGCACTGCTCGAAGTGCTCGACCCGGAGCAAAATTCGGAATTTCACGACAATTACGTGGAAATGGACTACGACCTTTCAAAAGTAATGTTTATTGCAACTGCCAATACGTTAAGCACAATTGCCCCGCCACTGCGCGACAGGCTCGAGTTGATTGAAGTGAGCGGTTATCTGGTGGAAGAGAAGATAGAAATTGCCAAACGGCACCTCATTCCCAAACAGCTGGAAAATCATGGCTTGAAAAAGAGCGAAGTCACTTTCCCGAAAAAAACTATCGAACTGATAATTGATGGGTACACCCGTGAGTCCGGTGTCAGGGAACTGGATAAAAAAATTGCTAAAATCATTCGGCGCGTCGCCAAAAAAATAGCATTCGAAGAGCCTTACAACAAAAAACTCACAAAAGACGACGTGCGTGAATATTTAGGGGTGACAGAATATTCCAAAGAACGCTACCAGGGAAATGAGTTTGCCGGGGTGGTAACCGGGCTTGCCTGGACTGCTGTTGGTGGCGAAATCCTGTTCGTGGAAACAAGCCTGAGCAAGGGAAAAGGTACACTCACACTTACCGGAAACCTGGGCGATGTGATGAAAGAATCGGCAATGCTGGCGCATGAGTATTTAAAATCGCACGCAGATGATTTGAGGCTAAACCCTGAAATTTTCAGTAACTGGAATGTGCATGTTCACGTACCAGAAGGTGCCATACCAAAAGATGGACCTTCGGCAGGAGTAACAATGGTTACTTCGCTGGCATCGGCATTTACACAGCAGAAAGTGAAAAAGAACCTTGCCATGACCGGCGAAATTACACTTCGGGGCAAAGTGCTGCCGGTTGGTGGCATTAAAGAAAAAATACTGGCTGCCAAAAGAGCCGGGATAACTGAAATAATCCTTTCGGAAGAGAACAAAAAGAATTTGGAGGAGATCAAGGATGAGTACCTGAAGGGATTGAATTTTCACTTTGTGAAAACAATTATGGATGTTCTCGATTTTGCTTTGCTGAAAACAAAAGTTAACAGGCCCGTAAAATTGTAATGCCAATCGCTGCAATACATTAACCAGTAATTAATTAGCGATGTCAAAATTTATTTTAGTTGTTTTTTTAGCCCTGTTTTTCGGATGCCAGTCGGGCAGCAAAAAGCAATCTGCTGGCGAAGGCCAGAAAAACAGTACAGCTGCCGTAGTTGAAAAAACCATTAGCATTGGCGGAATGCATTGCGATATGTGCATGGCTTCAATCGAAAAAGGAATTAATCAACTTGAAGGGATTGAGTCGGTTACAGCCTGCTTGAACGACTCAATTGCTGTTGTGGTTTTTGATGAATCGAAAGCCAGTCTCAATCAAATTGAAACAGAAATTGAGAAAAGAGGCTACAAGGTTAAAGCGGTATCTGAATAAGAGCTTTTCGGGAAATTAATTTTTGTTTTTTTATTTTTTTCAAAATTTGACGCTTTCTTACTTATGTTATTTCTACTTTACTAAAATAGAATACGTTTAATTATTAGTTTATATGCCTGATTATTAGTATATTTAAGTCATTATTAATCATCTCTGATCATTTTGACAATGAAGCCAAAACGAGCAGAGAAAAAAAAATATGTTGATACGTGCACGTGGAGGAGCGATTAAAATCAAATTTTATCGCATTAAAAACGACCCCACAATTGCCGAAAAACAAAAAGAATTTCTCAAAGAAAAACAGCGGATTGCCAAGGCAGCCGTTAAGTTGATTGATGATGGCGACACCATTGTACTGGATTCAGGATCAACAACCTATTGGCCCCGTCTCAAATATTGACATGGTTATCACAGATTCAGGGATAAAAGAAGAAGAAAAAACCAGGCTTGAGAAAAATGAAGTGAAAGTGATAGTAGTTTAATATTTTTTCAAACCTCTGTTCCGTATAGCAACATCCGAAGTTTCCCGGGATTTCATCTGTTCTTTCCAGATGAAATCCCTTACTCGAAAACATCTTATTCCCAAACGAACGAAGCTTCTTTCACCTCGTCGCTGCTGCTGCCGATAAACAGGTTGAAATCACCCGGTTCGGCCACAAAATCCAGGTCGTAATTGTAAAATTTCAAATCTTCTTCGGAAAGGGTAAAACTGACTTCTCGCGATTCTCCGGCTTCCAAATGTATTTTTTGAAACCTTTTGAGTTCCTTCACCGGGGGAGTAATACTTCTGACCACATCGCGAATGTAAAGCTGCACCACTTCTTCCCCATCGTGATCACCTGTATTTGTAACGTTTACGGTTGCCTCCAGCGTTTCTTTTTCTGATATTTTTGATTTATCCAGGGAGATATCGCTGTAATCGAATGTTGTATAGCTCAATCCATAACCAAACGGGAAAAGCGGCGAATTGGGTGAATCAAGATAATTGCTGCGGAATTTCTGGAATTCATCACCATCCTGCGGCCTTCCGGTCGTCCGGTGACGGTAGTAGATGGGAATCTGTCCCACGTTTCGCGGGAAAGTCATGGTCAGTTTTCCCGAGGGATTGTATTCACCGAACAACACATCGGCAATGGCATTTCCGGCTTCCACGCCCGGGTGCCAGACTTGCAGAATGGCATCAGCCAGTTCATTTTCTTCTTCCAGCGTTAACGGGCGGCCGCTCATTATCACCAGCACCAGCGGTTTCCCGGTTTCGGCCAGGGCACGGATGAGTTTTTTCTGGTTTTCAGGCACATCCAGGTTTGTCCGGCTACCCGATTCGCCGCTCATTTCAGAAGCTTCGCCCACAACAGCGACTATCACGTCCGCACGGCGTGCAGTATTAACTGCTTCGCGCAGCATCACTTCTGGCGGGCGTTCGTCAATGTCGATACGTGTTCCAAAAACATTCACTTTTTCAGCAAAAACCGGGTCGTCGGAAATGTTGGCTCCTTTGGCATACGAAACAGTTACCTCATCACCTGCAACATTTTTTATTCCCTCCAAAACCGGCACCGAAAGCTGCGGATCGCCGGTGGGCGCCCAGGTTCCGAGCATATTATTTTTATCATTGGCCAGTGGGCCAATCAGGGCAATTGTACCGGATTTCTTAAGCGGCAACACCTGATTATTATTTTTCAGCAACACAAAAGAACGGGCGGCTGCCTCCCGCGCAAACTGCCGGTTTTCTTCGGTTAAAATATCCCGTTCGGGGCGGGCATCGTCGAAGTAAAGATAGGGATCGTCGAACAGACCCAGTTTGTATTTCGCCTCCAAAACCCGACGGCAGGCCAGGTCAATGTCCGCTTCCGTCACTTTTCCTTCTTCCAGCGATTTTTCCAGAGTGGTTAAAAAACCTTCGCCCACCATGTCCATGTCGAGCCCGGCTTTCAGCGCCAGTGCCGAAACGGCCTGCAAGTCGCCCAGTCCGTGGGCAATCATTTCGTTTACTGAAGTGTAGTCAGAAACCACAAATCCATTGAATCCCCACTTTTCGCGCAGAACATCTGTTAACAGCCATTTATTTCCAGAAGCTGGCACACCGTCAACATCATTAAATGACGACATGACACAACCTGCCCCTGCTTCGACTCCCGCCTTGTAGGGAGGCAAATATTCGTTGAACATCCGCATCCGGCTCATATCCACAGTATTGTAATCGCGCCCAGCTTCCGAAGCGCCATAAAGCGCTAAATGTTTTACGGTGGCCATCATGGTGTTTTCCCGTTTCAAATCATCTTGCTGATATCCGCGCACCATAGCTTTGGCGACTTCCGAACCGAGGTACGGATCTTCCCCGGCACCTTCGGCCACACGGCCCCACCGGGGATCGCGGGCAATGTCAACCATTGGCGAGAAGTTCCAGAAAATACCGTCGGCAGTGGCTTCGGTAGCAGCTACACGGGCAGTTTTTTCAATCAGTTCCATGTCCCAGCTGCACGATAAACCCAACGGAATGGGAAATGTGGTTTTGTACCCGTGAATCACGTCGGCACCAAAAATCATGGGAATTCCCAGCGCGCTTTCTTCCACAGCCATTTGTTGTGCCTGCCGCAGTTTATCCGGTCCGTAAATGCCGAAAATTCCACCTACCTTCCCGGCTTTCACTTTTGATTCCACATCGGTGCTCACCACCGACCCGGTGGGAATTCCCCCTCCGGGTGTTATCAGGTTCAATTGACCAATTTTTTCCTGAATGGTCATCTGGCTCATCAAATCGCTGATAAATCCATCCATTTCAGATTTTTCTTCCTGCTGTCCGCACGATATGAATAGTACAAAAGCAACTGCCCACAACATTAACTTCTTCATAATTATCTGATTTTTATTTAATTCCTTCAAATTTTTTTAAACCAATATTTCAACACGCCGAAAATCATTTTTTTACCCTGCCCCCAAGAAAGTGGTGAAAATGATTTTCTTTTTTGCCATTATAGTAAAAATAACCTGTTCATCTTCATTCAATTTCTATAGTTTCCGTTTTTTCTGATATACCGTTTTCGTTAAACGCCTCGATGGTAAAATAATAAGTTGTGTTTTTATCCAGATTGCGCATCAGCAATTCGGTGTCATCGTAAATTAGCCACGAAAGGTAAAGCTTATCGGGAGCAATTCCCCAGCGGATGTTGTAGCCCTGCGCTCCTTTAACCGGACTCCACGAAAAAGTAGCATTTCTGCGGTCGGTTTCACGATTTACCGTAAAGCCTTTAACCTGTGCCGGTTTTTTGTCGAAACCCAATCCAAACACCCTGATTTCGGACATGGCCAGATTAGGACCCGGCACTTCAACATTTTTATACCTTACAAATTTGCCCTCCACCGGCTGGCTGAGCGCAATGTATGCATTTGGCGAATCTTTCCAGCTGTTGCTCCGGTCAACCACCGTTTGCCAGGTTTCGCCATCTTCTGAAACTTCGATGGTGAACCTGTGCCGCAAGCCATCAACGCGCGTATATATTCCAGATTCATGATCATGAAAATTCAACTGAAGCGCATAAATCTTTCCAGGGGTCAGCATTTCAATCTCCACCCACTGCTTATCGTCGTTGGCTTCTGCCACCCAGTAGGATTTAGGACTTTCGTCGGTCAGCAACTCCGAAGTAATTTCACCTTCACTGTTCCTCACCAGCGGCATCTCAGTAATATCGTAATCATCATCGGTTGAAGTACTTTTTCGAATCTGCATTTGCGAAGATGAAACCGTGGTTTTTCCTTTGTAAGAGAGCAGCATCCAACCGTTATGCTGTCCGGCTTTTGTGGGATGGCTGGGTACAAACCGCGGATAATCGCCGTAATGCGTATCGGAGTGCATCAGTCCTTCTTCATCAAAATAAGTCGGAAACATACACAAGCGGCGCTCCCAGTGCGAGTTGGAGGCCAGGGCCATTGTTGCAAAATGCCAGTACTGTCCGTTGGTTTGTTTCACTGTTACCCCGTGCCCGGCACCGTTGGTAAAACCTCCCGGTTTAAAACTCATCGGGTTGTTTTTCATGTAGGTAAACGGGCCAAGCGGCGATTCTCCAATGTAAACACCATCGGCATACACATTGAATTGCGTACCGGGCGCGGCATACTGCAAATAGTATTTCCCATCGTGTTTCGTCATCGATGCGCCTTCCATGTAACCTTCCTTTAAAGTAGGATGGAAATTGTTTTCGCCAAAACGTTCCCAGCCATGTTCTTCTTCCACCAGGTTAATCAAATCTTTTTTCACCCCGGTTTCCAAAAACCGATCGTCTTTGTTCAGCTCCTTAACCCGAATGGGATGTACATTCGACGACCCCCAGTACAACCAGGTTTTGCCGTCGTCGTCAATGAACAGTTCAGAATCCTGGATATTATTAGTGATGGAAGCGGTGGGCATCCATTTCCCGCTTTTCGGATCATCGGTATAAAGAATACTCCCGTAACCGGCCGGATCGCCGGCAAAGTAAACCACCGAATCTTTGTAATTGAATGCCGTTGGCGCGTTGCTTCCTTCGAAAAACCATTGTTCCGGTTTAATAAACTGCCAGTTGACCAAATCAGTTGAGTGCCAGTATCCGAAAGAGCGGGTGACAAACATGTAGTATTCACCCCGGAACTCAACAACTGCCGGATCGGCTCCCGAACGATATGAAATATTCCGGTTCGAATTGTAAACCATGTAGGTGTAATCAATATCGAGCGGGTTGCAGTAGGTTTGCGGAATTAGCTCCTGCCCGAAAGCAGAAATACCTGTGATTAAAAATAATGCTGCAAAAATTCTTTCCATCATTTATTTAGTGTTGAATCAGCAGTTTTGTGTTGAAAATAGTATCTCCGTCGGTGAGTTCAACAATATAAAACCCGGAGCCAATTCCCGAACAATCTACTTTAAATTCCTTAGCAGGCCAGGCAAATTCTTTTGTAAATATAGGCTTCCCGTCGAGACCTGTTATTCTTACGGTAATTTTTTTCTTCTGAAAAGTTGAATTCAAACTGATATAAAAATAATCCTTAGCAGGGTTCGGATAGACATTAATTTGATTATTATCCAAAATACTATTTACACTTGTTGGATCTTTGTACTCAAACCCCAGTTTATCGAGGCCGGCTTGCACATCGGAATCTTTCATCACGGCATTCCAGAGCAAACCGGTGCGGTGGTTTTCCAGCATCACCACAATAGGCCCCTGGTCGATTCCGAGGTAGGATTCAGCAACCCAGTTGAAATTATCGTTAAACGCATCGTAAAATCCATATTTTCCAAATAAATCGGTGCCCCGTTCGCGGTAAAAATATTTCAGGGCTTTCATTGTTTCTTCGGGCGTGTAGGGCATGCTGGACAGCGCAGCCGTCGGGCTGATGGTCCCGTTGTCGTTGTGCATCGGCTGGTGGGCTGTGTATCCGTAAGGATCGTCGCTGGAGGTGAGTCCCCAGTTTTTATCGCTGTAATTAGTGTGCCCTCCCGGATTTTCCACCGCATACGCGTGATGAATTTTTGCCGTGTTCACGTGTTCCTGCCAGTAGTCGGCATATTTGTCGGATAAACCATGCGGATTGATGCCGAGGTGTGAATAGTGAATCCAAAACAGCGGGCCACCCCAGTCGGGCGACAACCGGATTTCATGGCCGTAAAATGTACGCGGGTTTACCATGGCACCGTTGCCCGCCCAACCCTGATCGTAAACCACTTTGGGTATTTCGTGTGTGGGCGATGAAGCGGCCATTACATAAGTTACCAGGCACTCGTTCCAGCCGGTTACTTTCATGTTTTTCTGAAAGTTGATGTTGGGCGACCAGTGCCAGAAAAGCACATTTTGCCCGTTGCGGTACCAGTCCCAGTCGATTTCTTTCCAAAGTGCATCGGCGGTTTCCCGTATCTGCACCGATTTTTCATCCGTTCCGGTGAAGTGATTTTTTAAGGCAATCAATCCGGCAGCCACGTATGACGTTTCCACAATATCGCCACCATCATCGTCTTCTGTAAACGGCTGTGTTTGGTAGGTATCGGCATTGTACCAGTGCGACCATGCACCGTGGTGGCGTTCGCAATTTTCCAGAAACTCCAGAATTTTCAGGATTCGGTCTTTGATTTCTTCCTGCGGTTTATATTCCCGTTCGTGGGCGACAATCATTGCCATCAGCCCCATTCCGGTTGCCCCCGAAGCGGCAGTGCGGCCATTCCCGTTGGAGCGTTCCAGTGCCATGCCGGTGGCCTGGTGTGCCCCTTCCCAAAAGTAGTGGAAGGAGTAACGCTGCACCATTTCCAACAACTCGCCGTCGGAAAAATCCCGGATTTCAGCAGAAGTTTCCACCGCCTCCGATTCCATTCCCTGGAACAGCGTGGCTACCCGGTAGGTTACGGTGCTGTTCCGTGCATTCTGCGGCACAAAATCGAGGTAAAAATTTTCAGACGTTTCGGCGCGGAGTTCAAAATTCGCTTCGCTATCAAACGAGGCGTAAATCCGGTATGCCAAATCTTCCACGGGTGAATCCCAACTCAATTCGGCGTGGCTGTCGTAGCCGGTGGCAGTTAAATTTTCCACTGCAGGAATTTCGGCCATACTTTTGTAAGCCGAAATTTCATCAATCAGAATCAATCGCGATGTTCCGTTGCTTTCCGACTGGTTAAAAATGATGCCTTTTACTTTGGTAAAATCGAGGTCGCTGCTTTCGCTGTCGGTAAAAAGTACGGAAAGCGGAAATTTTACTTTTATCCACTCATTTGCGGGGATATTTTCGTTGTAATTTTCAAGCGAAAAAAGCTGCGAGTTTACATCGCCCGATCCACTTTGATTTACTGCCCGGAAACCAAGCAAAGGCATTGCTGAGGCAGAAAATTCATTTTCAGAAAAAACATAAAAGGCCAGTGAATCCAAACCGGAAATGTCGGCAGTTGACCAGCCGGACCGGTAAATAGTTACCCGCCAGTTGCCGTTTTCAGCCGAAGTGTAGTTGAATTTCAGTGAAGTGGAACCTTTGTAAGCGGTTGTCGAGCAGGGCACTTTATCGTTGTATTGCGGCAGGCCAGGGGGATAAGTGAACTCAAATGTACTTTCACCCAAATTACTTTTATCTACCACACCCTGGTCATAAAACGTATTGTTTGTCCCTTCGGTGAAAAAAAATACTTCCTGGCTCTGGCCTGCAACAGCAAAAAGCAATAAAAAGACCAGGGGGAAAAACCACTTCTTTTTTTTTATATTCAACATTTTCGCTTTCTTTTAATAAAAAATCTGCAAAATCAGGCCAGATTCTGAAACAAGATCAGAATGACTTTTTCAATAAGTATTCAGAGAGTAAACATGACTTACAACTCCTTAATCCAAATGTTACGAAACTGCACCAGGCTTGAAGCGCCCCTGAGTTTTCCGGTTTCAGGGTTTATTCCGCCATGGTGCTGCAATCCTAAAGGACCTGCAACATCCAAACCGGGATAGAGAGCGTTGTCAATCACTACAATTCCGTTATTTATCACCGTAATGCGGTTTCCTTTCACCGTAATATCGAAGGCATTCCACTGACCTACCGGTTTGTCGGCATTTTCAAGCGGCACGGCACCGGCGCGTACTTCAGCGGGAAGTGACCGGTCGTTTCGCACCGACCACAACTCACCGGAGCCCACCGACCAGCACCAAAGGTTTGTCTGTCCCACACCTTTCAGAAGGATGCCGGAATCGGAATTCGGGCCTAACGGCTCGATAATATCACCATTCTTATCGCGCAAATACTCGCCGTTCGGCAGAATAGTCGGCAGCGGGAAAAGATGATCGCCGTAACCTTTAAAGCGCCATTCCACGTGCAGTTTGAAATCCTTGTATTCCTTTTCGGTCCACAGATTTTTATCTTCTTCTGCTTCCGATTGCGCATCGTAATCAATCACCCCGTCGATAACCGACCAGTGACCGTTATCCCCTTCCGGGATTTTCCAGCCGTCGAGATTTTCGCCGTTGAATAAGCACGTGTAACCTTCCGTTTCAAAATAACTTTCGTTCTGTGCGAAGGAAATTCCTGAAATACTCATCAGGAAACAAATTGTCAAAAGAAAATTTAATTTTTTCATCGTATTGAGTTTAATCGAAATGCGGACTATTGAATCCGAGTTTTTTCAACCCATTTTGTACATCTTCATTCTGCATAAACAAATCCCACAACAATCCGGAGCGGTGGTTTTCAATCATCACGGGTACCGGTCCCTGATCGATGGCCAGGTAGCGTTTCGGGTACCATTCGTACTCTTCGCTGAATGCATCGTAAAATCCGTACTTGCCAAGGATTTTATCTCCCAAATCCTCGTAAAAATGGCGGATGACCGGCATCACCTCATCCGGTGCATACGGATAGGATGAAAGCGCTGCTGTTGGTGAAATAACGCCCAAATCGAACGACGGGCGGTGACCGGCATATCCTGTTTGATCGGAATTTCCTGGTTCGGGTTTTTCATCGGTTTGCCCCCTGAAATACTGCGCTGCGCCCGGGACAGAATAACTGGAAGTAAGCCCCCAGCAGTTTTCGCCATAACCTTTGTAACCGTTTGGATTTTCGATGCAATGCTGCCGGTTAATCAGGGTATGTGCCACATTGTGTTCCCAGTAATCGGCATACTGGTCGGTTAAACCGCGCGGGTCGAGCCCCAGATAAGAATAATGTGCCCAAAACAGCGGCCCGCCTTTTTCCGGGTCGGCATGGTGTTTCAAACGCAGCGTATGCCCCCAGGTGGTGTTTTCCACAGAAATAGCACCGTTTTGCGCCCATCCTTGGTGGTAAACCTCGGACTTAACGGGGTGCGTTGGAGAGGATGCCGCCAGGATGTAGGTAATCAGGCATTCATTGTAACCTGTAATTTTGTGGTTCATTTCCCAGCCCACGTTTGGCGACCAGTGCCAGTAAAGCGCGTTTTCGCCACGGGTGTACCATTTCCACTCCACTTCGCACCAAAGTTGGTCGATTTTAGCTGCCAGTTGCTGTTCTTCGGTATTTCCATCTTTAAAATATTCTTTTACCGCCAGCAACCCCTGAATGAGGAATGAAGTTTCCACCAGGTCGCCGCCGTCATCATTTTTGCTGAAAGGTTTCACCTTTCCGGTTTCGCCGTCGAGCCAGTGAGGCCAAACCCCGTGAAAGCGGTCGGCTTTTTCAAGAAAATTTACAATTTGCTGAAAGCGTTCAAAACCCTGTTGCCGGGTAATAAAACCGCGTTCAATACCCACCAGGATGGCCATGAGGCCAAAGCCGGTTCCGCCAGTGGTTACAATGTGTTTATCGTTTTGCGGGTAAACCCCATCGGCATGAAACCGTTCGCGGGCCAGGCCGGAGTTTGGTTCGGTGCCATCCCAAAAATACTGAAAGTAACGGTACTGAACAGAGTCGAGCAGTTGCTCGTCAGTTAAAGAAACTGCACTTTTTTCCTCTTCCCCGCTTTTGTTTTGTTTTGATTGCCCACAACTTGCTGCCAAAAAAAGTAGTAAACCAACAAATATTATATTCTTCATAATTTCTTCTAAAAAATAAAAAACTGCCCGACATTTGCCAGACAGTTTTTCAAAACTATTAATGAAACTAAACTACCCTGGCCATTTTCCGCAATAAATCTTAATTCTCTGCATCAATAATGGCCTGTATCTCTGTTTGCGAGAGTGCTTTGTTAAACAATCGGAGTTCGTCAATCAGGCTTAAATCTGACAAGTGGCCCCATTCGGAAAACCGCGGAGCACCCGAACCGATGGAAAGAATATCACAACCGGTCCAGTCAATCCCACCAAAATCACCTTCGCTAACCACTTCCCCATCGATATAAACGGTGGCATGGTCAGGTGCAATAGAGAAGGCGAAATGAACCCACTCGGCTGTTGAGGGGTCAACATCGGCATTTTCGCCGCCATCGAACCAGGATTCACCATCGCCGGTACCAACATTTAGCTTGAACCTTTGATTTCCTGCCGCATCTTCACGGAAGAACCGGAATCCTTTGGTACGGTCGTTTTGCATTTCCGGATAATCCGGATGGTCGGTGTGTTCCGGTCCGGCAGTGAGAATTCCTGCGCGGTCGGGTTCTGCATTAATTTTCATCCAGAATACGGCGCTGAATTCTTCACTTGTCAACCCGTCGGTGGGGAATGTAAGGTAAGATTCGGCGGCACCGGCATAAGCCTGCCCTATTTTCCCTTCAGCAAAACCGGGTGAACCAACTACTGAGGCCTCTGAGTCGGATACCAGGTCTTTGTTATTTCCTTCAAACGGCATATAGAAAACTTCCCCGTCGTACTTGGGTTCGTAAGGCATATCATCAAAAATGATCTGCTGAATTTCGGAGACGGAAAGCGCACGGTTATAAAAGCGCAGTTCATCAATAAAACTTAAATCTGACAGGTGATCCCAGTAACTGAAGGTTTCACCTCCTGCGCCAATGGTAATATCATCGCAGCCGGTCCAGTCAACCGGAGCTTCCATGGCAGCCGTTCTCACAGGTACCCCGTCAAAATACATCACATTTTCAGTTGGAGTAATAGTGATAGTAACATGCACCCATTCACCAGCTGTTGCATCGAGGAATCCGCCGTCGTTCCAGCTTTCGCCCGAACCATAACCAACATTCAGTTTCAATTGCTGACTTTCAGCGCCGCCCTCGCGGAACAAACGGAATCCCTGCTGACGGTTTTCGGGCTCAGCGCCAATGCTTAAAATACCTGCACGGTCGGGTGAAGGATCGACTTTGTACCAGAATGTGGCACTGAACTCATCACCTTTCAGGTCTTCAAACGGGAACGTGAGGTAAGAATCGGTTGCGCCCTGATAGGCGTTTCCACCCAGAACGCCTTCGCCTGCAAAACCGGGATTGCCCACTTTCGCAGCTGTCTGGAAACTTATCAACTCCATGTAATCGCCGTCGAATGGCATATAGAATGTTTCGCCCGCGTATTTCGGAGTGTAAGGTGAAACTTTTTCAAAATTAATTGAAGCGGTGGTGCTTTTGCCATCCAAATCGGTGGCGGTAATTTCCAGCACATGGGCCCCGTTGGTTACATTGTCGTAAACCAGTTCATCCACCAGCCGGCGGTAGTCTGTAAAATCGGTATATTTCTGAATTTCAGTGCCGTTTATTTTTACTGAAACCGTACTTAGTTCAATATCGTCGGAAGCTTCAAAACTGATGGTAACAGGAGCAACCGCCTCAGGTACTTTTATCTGGTACCCTTCGGCCGGCGAATTGATTGTAACTACCGGTGCATTTTCATCAGGTCCCGGTTCTACTTTCGATAAATCATCGATATAATTCTGATCGCATGCACTTATAACAATAAGCGCCAGTGCAAAAACTATAATTTTATTTAAGGTTTTCATCTCATTAAAATTGTTTATTTCATTTGTATTCGATGTAACTCTCAATGAATTTTAATTCTTCTTGTTTATGAATTTGAAGAATGAAAATTCATGTTCGTTTCATATCTTATCTTTTTTAGTCAATTCCTTCTTCCAGTTGTGGTAACTCAGCAATTTGATCTGCCGGAAATGGGAAATAAGCTTTGTCCATTGTAAATGTTTTGCCTTCGTGGCTCAATTCAGCAGTGTTTTCAGTCCTTACCATATCGTAATATCGAATACCCCATTCTGTAGCGAGTTCGGCAAATTTTTCGTCGAGCACATCCTTTGTTGATACGTTGGACAAATTTGTAAGTCCGGCCCTTGCCCGCACCAAGTTCACTGCCTGATCTGCTGTTAAAGACGCACTACCTGATGCCCCTCTGGTCAGCGCTTCGGCATACATCAGCAGCATTTCGGAATAGCGGATAACGATGAGGTTTTTGTTGCTTCCGAAACCTGTCCTTCCGGGAATAAGTTCAGTGGAAGGCTGAATAAATTTACCGCTTGCAAAATTCAAACGGGCATTGTTGTTGAATACATCGCCTTCGCGGTTGGTGTTGGTTATCCACTCCGGTATGTCTCCGTATTCATTTTGCACTTGTGTAATGCCATCGGGAGTAAACACCACGGTGGTTTCGAGGCGTACGGTTTCACCGCGGTCAAGCATAAATTCGATGTACTTCATGGTTGGTTCATAAAAACCCCAACCTGCTCCGGCCCCTTCTACTTTGGGAGTCCATCCGCCAATTCCAAAAGGAGCAAAAAGGTGGTTGAAACTATCGCCTTCCCCCTGGCCAAAGTCAGAAAACTGAAATTCAAGAATGATTTCATCATCCAGTTTCCCGGCTTTTTTAAAGAGGTGGTAAAAATCATCTGCCAGTTGATATTCACCAGAACTGATGATTTCGGAGGTTGCGTCGGCCACTCCCTGGTAATCTTCCAACTCCTGATAGGCCAACGCCTGAAGCGCATAGGCTGTATAGCTGGTAATTCCACCAGGTATGTCAGGACGTTTGTTTGGGTTTATATCCGGCAGATTGGGAATTACTTCGTCCATTTCTCCCACAATGTATTGCATTACTTCCGCTTTGGTGCTCAACGGAGTATTCTGAATATTGTCCAGTTCATCAATTACAATACAACCTCCGAAAGCCCGCGCCAGGTTCAGATACAAATAAGATCGGATTACCCTGCATTCAGCCAGATATTGATCTGCCAGTGCATCGTTGTTTGCAGCCGGCCTGTACTTTTCAATTTCATCCATTGCTGTAAAAACATTCACAATGTCGTTGTAATGCCCCTGCCACAGTGTATTTAGGTTCCACTGGCTGGGGAAATATTTGAATTCATCCTGTTCCTGCATGGGAACCTGATTGCCGGCGGCATTTACATCATCACCGCGGATTCCGAGGGTTAAGGGTTCTTCCCAGCCGCGGGTATATAATCCATGATAAGCCCCGAGTAAAGGAAGGACCATATTTTCGCCATTTGAATAATCGACATCACTTGTAAATGTTTCATCTTCAAAAGGTGTATCCAGCTTTTCGGTACATCCAAAAACCGTTGCCATTAAAAGCGCTGCAATAATTACAGGCAAATTATATTTGAAACTATTTTTTACTTTCATCTTTTTCAATTTTAGAATTTAAGATTAAGTCCTAACGTATAAACTGCGGGTACCGGATAAAACTGACGATCGATTCCATTTGGAACCTCCGGGTTGAAGCCGTTATATTTGAACAGCGTCAGCGGCCTTTCGGCGGTAAAATAAATTCTTGCATCCGGCATGCCCTCACCAATCAGTTCTGCTCCTTTAAGGTTATAACCTAACTGCACATTCTGAATTCTGAAAAAAGCGCCATCTTCCAAAAGGTAATCGCTGAAATTCTGGTTCCAGCCCCTGCGCAGCCCGGAAGCTGAAGGGTATTTATTGGAAGTGCCTTCGCCATTCCACAAACCATCGGCCAAGTCGGCATCGATGTTTGTATCGTTGGTCCAGATAATTTCTCCACGTTTCCGGTTCAGGATTTTATTCCCGGCCTGCCCCATGATGTTCATGGAAAAATCAATGTTTTTGTAGGTCAGCCCCAAAGAACCTCCGTAGTTGAAAGTGGGAATGTATGAACCCAGAAATACTTTGTCGTCATCATTCAGCTCGTCGTTATTATCCTGATCCCTGAATTTGAAATCGCCGGGAACAAGGCCGTTTGCAGAGGCAATGGGATCGTTGTCAATTTCGGACTGATTCTGATAAATTCCTTCTACCTCGTAGCCGTAGAATGACATTAGCGGTTCGCCCACCTGTGACCTTTGGCGGAACTCCGCTGAACCTCCATTGATATAGGATTGCCCGTAAAGGTCGAGTACCTCATTTTTTAAAGTTGAAAAATTGGTGCCAATGGTGTAGGAAAAATCATTGGAAATTTCTCCATTCCAGTTCAACACCATTTCAAGCCCCTGGTTACGGATGGTTCCTACATTTCTTAACACACTACCTGCCTGAAGTTTGAGGCTTACCGGGATGGCAGCGTTTTCAGTGTCGCGAACGTAGTAGTCCGATTCAATACTCAAACGGCCATCGAACATTTCAGCGGTTAAACCTACATTGGTACCTGTTACAGTTTCCCAGCCGAGGTAGCCGAAAGTGCTGGTAGTAACCGAACCGTTCACCTGGGTATCGTCGATAGCCAGATAAACCGGGTTGGTTGTGTTGGCACCGTCCTGCCGGGCAATTTTATCGTTTCCTAATTGTCCCCATCCACCGCGCAGCTTCAGGTAATCAATTAAATCAACGCCCTGAAAGAAGTCTTCCTCAGAAACCACCCAGCCCAGACCAAATGCCGGGAAAGTACCCCATTTTTCCTGGTATTTTGAAGTACCTTCCTGGCGGAGGGTAACATAAGCAATGTACCTGTTCTTAAAATTGTAGGAAACCCTTCCGAAATAGGAAATCCCATAAAGTCTTTCTGCATTATCGTCAGCTGTTTTGGATGACTGGGCCCGGGACTGGCCGATGTACCAGGAATTTTCATTCAGCGGGATATCTTCAGCATAACCGCTTAAGTAATCGTACCATTCATCGCGGTATGAAGTACCAGCCATGGCCGTTAAATTATGGTCGCCAAAACTATCGGTGTAAGTAAGTGTATTGTCCAGAAACTGATTTACAATAGTAGTACGGGAAGATGAGATTGTAGAAAGCGTCCTGTTTGTAGAATTTGTAATATAATATGGTATTCCCACATTCCGGCCTTTAATAAACGTTAGGGAAACATTGTAATTGGTTTTAAATTTCAGCAAAAAAGAGTACCAGGCAGCCAACCAAAACTGGTCGGTTGATGCCAGCCCCAACGGATTTATGTATTTTGCCAACCATTCCGGCCTGCTCGAATTTGATGGCACAAGCTGGGTACTTTACCGTTTGCCTAACCAAACCATTCTCCGGTCAGTACGTGTTTTCAACGACAGCACAATTTTTACCGGCGGCTATCGCGAAATTGGCTACTGGCAGGCCGACCGGAATGGAAAGCTGAATTACACCTCTCTTAACCACCTGGCCAGGGAATATATGGGCAACAACGATGAATTCTGGAATATCAGCTTTTTAAATGATGCTGTATATTTTCATTATTTCACCAAAATTTTAAAGTACCAAAACAATAAAATTACTCCCGTTGAGCTGCCCGGTTTTGTAACCTCAATGAACCGCGTGGAGGGTAAAATTCTAATTGGGGCCAGAGACAAGGGCGTTTACACCATTTCAGACGAAAAAACGGAACCGTTTATTACCGATCCTCAACTTGAAAACGCAATTATCCGGTTTATCATTCCCTACCCAAACGAGCAAATTCTTATCGGTACTTCATCAGATGGGATTTTCCTTTGGGATGGACAGCAACTGAAGGAATGGAATCAGCAATGGAGTGATTATTTCAAAAGAAATGAAGTGAACCGGGCACATATCAACAAAAACGGGCATCTGATTATCGGAACTATTATTGACGGAATTGTTGTTTTCGATGAAAACGGACAACAAATTTCGGGCTATAATACCTCCAACGGATTTCAGAACAATACCATTCTGGATATTGCTACCGATATATATGGAAATGACTGGTTTGCCCTGGACAGCGGGATTGATTTTATCTCTTACGAAACAGGAAGTGGCATTGAATATGAAACCATTCCGGGAATTGGCAGTATTTACGATTTAGCTGTTTTTGAAGACAAAATTTACCTGGGAACCAACCGCGGATTATTTCACAAAAAATTACAGAACGACAGAGACAATTACACTCTTGCTCCTGAAACGAGCGGGCAGGTTTGGGATATCAGCGACATCGACAACCAGTTATTTGTAGGTTTTAACCAAGGGGTGCTGGGCATTAAAAACAACGAAATCAACCTGATTTCCAGCCAGGCGGGTGGTTTTTCAATAACCGAAGATCCCTTAAAACCAGGCAGGTTAATTCAATCGACCTACTCGAGCCTGGTAATTTTCGACAAAGTTAATTCTAACTACAGGCAAACGGGCACCATCAACGGTTTTTATGATCTTATCCGGTATATAGAATTCGACCATCGCGGGAATTTGTGGGCCAGCCACATGCACCGCGGAGTATACAAGCTTCAGTTAAACAGTTCGCGCGACAGTGTTGTAAGTATTCAATATTACGGGAAAAATTCAGCTTTTGAAAAAGACCATTCCATCCATGTTTTTAAAGTTGAAAACCGCATTGTATTCACTACCGAAGAACAACTTTTCACCTATAATGATTTAAATGACTCCATAGTTCCCTACCACTTATTGAATGAAAAACTCGGGGAATTTACAGCGGCACACCGGATTGTTCCGGCTCCCAATCATCATTACTGGTTTATTACCAAAGAAAAAATCGGGCTGTTTCTAATCCGTGAAAATGAAGCAGAACTGCTAAAATCTATTCCCAAACAAGTTTTTGCCCCCTACGAGATGATTGATGGTTTTGAAAACATTGTACCATTGACAGCCACTAAAGCAATCATTTGTTTCGAGAATTGCATAGCCTGGTTCGATTTATCCCAGACCGATTCGCTGACTGAAATAGAAAATTATGCTCCGCAACTACGGGAAATTACACTGACCGATAACCAGGGAAAACAACGAACAGAAAGCATCAAATCCAGCCTGGAAGTTAAATTCAGATTTAACAACATACAAGTAAAATATGCTTTCCCGCATTTCACACACCGGCCTATCCGGTTCCTGGCATTTTTAAAAGGAATTGACCAAACATGGTCGGAGGAAAAAGAAGTTCCGGTTTTCAGTTTCGACAGGCTGCCTGCCGGCGAATACCAACTGCTGGTTAAAGCTGTTGATTCGTGGGGAAATGAAAGCATGCAGCACAGCATAAATATAAATATTCTTCCTCCCTGGTATTTAAGCAACTACGCAAGAGCGGGTTATATTTTGGCATTCATATTCCTGGTGCTCGGGCTACAGGTTTGGGGAATCAGGCGGACACGCAAAAAAGAACGCCGGCGGCTTGAAAAAAGAGAACAGGAATTGATAAAACTCCGTAACGAGAAACTCCGTAACGAGGTGGAACACAAAAGCAAAGAGCTGGCCAACTCCACAATGGCTATTGTGAAAAAGAACGAGTTCCTGTTAAAACTGAAACAGTCTGTGACCAACCAGAAAGAACAACTGGGAACGCGGTATCCCGACAAATACTATTTGCATCTCATAAAAAAAATCGACGATAATATTTCAAGTCACGAAGACTGGCATCTTTTTGAAACTAACTTTGAACGTGCGCACGAACAGTTTCTGCATAAAATAAAGGAGAAGTTCCCTGAATTAACTTCCAAAGATTTACGGCTTTGCGCTTTTCTGCGTATGAACCTGACTTCGAAAGAAATTGCCCCGCTTTTGGGCATTTCGGTGCGCGGAGTTGAAAACCACCGCTACCGGCTACGCAAAAAAATGGGACTGGAACACGATGACAGCCTGATTGATATGATACTGGAATTGTAGTTTTTCAATTCAATGAATAATTGTACAATTTGCCACCTTCGCTACCCACAATCAGGCTCAGCCCGGTGTCGTTATCCGATAGTTTGCCAATACTAAACTCTGTATTTCCCTGAAGCGGGAATCCCTCGTGCTGCTTTCCGTCAGTATCAAAAAGATGAATCCTGTTGGCAGCGGCTTCCACAACACCCACTTTTTTAAGGTCAGGGCCAAACGTGTAAATATTAGGCGGATAATTTAGCGGATTATCAAATTTTTTTGAAAACTGTTTTTTACCGTTTTCATCCATCACAACGAGCTGGTTGCCATCAACAAAAACAAAATCAGGAACAGTGTTTCCATCCAGGTCGTCCACAATAAAAAAGTGCTCTTCGCCAAAACTGTCCGTTTTCTTTTCTTCGTGCTGCCCGTTAAAATAAATATAATGCACCTGTCCGGTAACATCAGTAGTAACAATTTTAGGTGTTCCGTTTAAATCCAGGTAAAGCGGGTTTTTTGAGTTCTCGAACCAGGCCGAAGTTTCAACCCGCGTTTCGCCGCGGCGGTTCTGGATGTACACTTTCGTTTCATCTTTAAAAACAATGTAGTCCCTGTTATCGATCCTGAAATACTGAACAGGAGTTGTTACTGTGCTTTCGGTTGTTTCAAAAACCCAGCCCGATAAAGCACTTGCCGTTTTATCGTACGCTACCACTTTCCTGTTTGCGTGGGCGATAAAATAGCGGTAGTCGCGGTTATTGTAATAATCGAACACATTTACGCCATTGGTGGCCGGCGATTTAAACTCAACCGGGAAATGCGCCACGTTGTTTCCTTCCCTGTCAACCAGGTACAGTTTTTCTTTGGTATTGAAAAGGTATTGCAGCTTCCCGTTTTCGTAATAATCAACCTGGTGAATTTCGCCCAAAACAGGCCCCGAAAGCGGAATGCTCCATCGGATCCTTCCTTCGCCGGTTAGCTGGAACAAATTGTTTTGTTCGTCCTGAAAAGCTATTTCACGATTGGCAACATCGTTATGATTGGTAACCAACCGGGGTTTTAACCTGATATTGTGCCCAATTGTACTTTGCCATACCGTTTGCGCCTGGTCTCTTGCATTGGGGTTGTAATCAATAACTACTGAATTGGCAAACAACTCTTTATCCTGTTTTATCTGCCAGCTCACAAATCCAAATTTCCGCAGGCTTTCGTTCTTTTCTTCCAGGGTCTCCAACATTTTATCGGAAAGTAATTCGTTTCCCAAACCAAAAGCCCGGTTTAAATCCACATACACATTAATGTTTGCCCGGCTTGAGCTTTTTTGCTTAAACCGCTGAAAAGTAGTATTATTTGTTAACCCTGCACCAAGTTCCATACTGCGCAAATACTCCCTCAGGCCACGTTCAGTATTGCTGAAAACCATGAAATTACCGTAGAATGCAACGTAGTTTGCGTTGGCAATCCCAAACGGGCTCCCCAGCCAAATGCCCGGGAATGACGGATACGGGAACCGGTAAACAGGATAACTGATTTCTTCATTCACTGAATATTCCATTTTCATTTCTGCCGGCTCAATATTGTTGCGCGTTGCGTAATTGGTCAGTAATTTATTTAGCTGCTCTTCTGCAGCCTGCTGGTTTTCAGTTTGAAGTATAAAATAAACCGTTTTGTTTTCCGGATCAACCGGGATTGTGGTAGTGGCTACAACTATTTCATTTTTGACCATGTCCTGCAATTCATTTTTAAAAACAGAGCGGGTTCCCCTGTCGAATCGTTTCATGCGCTCTTCGCGGGTGTAATAAAAATCGGAATAGCTAAAATAATTGTCGAGGCGTTTGAAAAACTCATCTTTATCAGAAAACGCATAGCTGCAAAAAAAGGAAGTATTTTGAGGAAGCGCGTTTTCGGCCTGAAACCGCACAGTTTGCTGGTCGTTAAAAACCGAAAGGAAATGCCCCAGTGAATCATCGGCTGCTGCGGTGCCACTTAGTAGTATGTGATCGTCACTGAATTGAAAATCAAATTCGGTCCACTCCGCAAAATTTTTAAACGCTTCCAGCCGGTGGCGTATGTTTTTGCGCTGGGTTTCACCAAATTCATCTACCTCTGTTTTGGTTCTCCCATTGAGCAGCTGGCCTGCATAATCAGAAAAATACTGATGATTAATGTACAAAGCAACATCGGCCTGCGATCCGGCAAATTTATTTACTGCCCGAAAATACCGGCTTTTAAAAATTCCATCGGTAACCAGTTGCCTTATGGACTGTTCAACTGAAATTGACTTTGTGCCAATCAAAAAAACATCGCCTGCAAATGAATAGAATAAGGGCTCATTCTCAATTGCACTTCCGATTTCAGTAATGGTATGTTTCCCGTATTTTTTTTCTGAATAAGAAAATTTTCCTGAAGGATATAAATGATGTATGAGATTTTCGAATGCTTTTTTGCGGTTATTTCCTTTTGCCCCGGTAATAATCAAAGGTACCAAATCATTTCTTCCGGCAAATGGAAATGAGAGGACAAAAGATGTGTTTCGCAGATTAGCGGGAAAATTGTCGCTGTTTTGAATGAGCGTGTCTAAGTTTTGAGTAAGCTGAAAAAAACGGGGCCAGATTTCTGCTTCTTCAAGTTCGTCAATTGCCGGATTCCCGAAAGGGACAGATTTAAGCGAATTAAACTCCAGAAAAAAAGGTGAAGTAACCGGTACGGCTTTATACAGCGAGGTGTCTTTCGGAAAAATTATTTCTTCTCTCGAAAAGTACAGGAATCCTGCAGCTATAGCCAAAATAACAATTACGACAATTAATAAACCTTTCTTCATTCTAATTTGTGAAAATTACAAATGCTTGGCCACTTCAACTTCCTGGAAGGTTTCCACATGGTCGCCCACTTTAATATCGTTGAAATTTTCAATGTTCAATCCACATTCGTAACCGTTCTTCACTTCCTTCGCATCATCTTTAAAGCGTTTCAACGAACCAAGGGTTCCGGTATAAATCACAATGCCATCGCGAATAACTCTTACTTTTGAATTGCGGTTTATTTTGCCGTCGCGCACAATACAGCCGGCTACAGTACCAACTTTTGTAATTTTGAATACTTCCATTACTTCGGCTGTTCCGGTAATTTCCTCTTTTATATCGGGCGAAAGCATGCCTTCCATGGCTGTCCTGATTTCGTTAATTGCATCGTAAATAATAGAGTACAAACGAATATCGATTTGTTCGCGCTCTGCAAGTTTGCGTGCACTAAGCGACGGCCTTACCTGGAAACCAATAACAATGGCTTCGGAAGCTGCTGCCAGCAAAATGTCTGATTCTGAAATCTGGCCAACGGCTTTGTGTTTCACGTTTACCTGGATCTCTTCGGTGGAAAGTTTAATCAATGAATCGGAAAGTGCTTCAACCGAACCGTCCACGTCACCTTTAATAATCAGGTTCAATTCCTGGAAATTACCAATGGCAATTCTGCGGCCAATCTCGTCGAGCGTAATATGTTTCTGTGAGCGCAGCCCCTGTTCGCGTGCAAGCTGTTCGCGTTTATTGGCAATGGCCCGGGCATCGCGTTCATTTTCCATCACATGGAAATTATCGCCTGCCTGCGGTGCTCCGTCGAGTCCCAGAATAATTGCCGGTTGAGCCGGCCCGGCCTCTTCAATCTTTTGGTTACGCTCATTAAACATAGCTTTAATATGACCAAAATACTGCCCCGCCAGCACAATATCGCCTGATTTAAGTGTGCCCGACTGAACCAGTACAGTAGCCACATAACCACGTCCGCGGTCAAGTGAAGATTCAATAACGGTTCCGGATGCTCTTTTCTTCGGATTGGCAGTCAGTTCAAGCATTTCGGCTTCCAGCAGTACTTTCTCAAGTAAATCTTTAATTCCCTTGCCCTGCTTGGCCGAAATATCGTGCGACTGGTATTTACCACCCCATTCTTCAACAAGGTAGTTCATATTGGCCAGCTCTTCCTTAATTCTTTCGGGATTGGCGCCTGGTTTGTCAATTTTATTAATAGCAAATACAATTGGCACTCCAGCTGCTGATGCATGGTTAATTGCTTCAACTGTTTGCGGCATCACGTTATCGTCAGCAGCAACAATAATAATTGCAATATCAGTAACCTGTGCACCCCGGGCACGCATTGCCGTAAAAGCCTCGTGTCCCGGAGTATCCAGAAACGTAATGTCTTTGCCTTCATCGAGTGTTACATGGTAAGCACCAATATGTTGTGTAATTCCTCCGGCTTCACCGGCAATAACGTTGGTACTCCTGATATAGTCGAGCAGCGAAGTTTTACCGTGGTCAACGTGCCCCATTACGGTAACAATGGGCGAACGCGGAACAAGATTTTCTTCTGAATCTTCTTCATCGGCATCATCAATCGACTCCTGTATATCAGCGCTTACAAATTCAACTTTATATCCAAACTCATCGGCTACCACAGTAAGGGTTTCTGCATCGAGCCGCTGGTTTATGGAAACAAACAAGCCCAGGCTCATACATGTGGAAATAACTTCATTTACATTTACATCCATCATGTTGGCCAGTTCGCTCACCGATACGAATTCGGTAGCTTTCAATATTTTCTTGGCCTGGTTTGATTTTTCCAGGTCGGCCTGTTTCTTTTCACTAACGGCAGCTCTTTTATCGCGGCGGTGTTTTGAACCTTTCGATTTACCTTTTGAAGTTAAGCGGGCCAGGGTGTTTTTAATTTGCTTTTGTACTTCTTCCTCGTCAACCTCTTTTTTAAGTTGTGGTTTTTTCTTTTTGGCGCCCTGTTTGGTAAGCTTCTGCCCGGTTCTTTTTCTTCCTTCCTGCGGCTTATCTTCAAACCGTATTTTTCCCGGATCTTTAATCCTTTTGCGGCGTTTCTTCCGCGAAGAACCTTCAGAAGAATCTTTCTGTTTTTTCGCTTTCTTTTCAGGAAGATCGATTTTACCAACTACAGTAGGCCCATTCAGTTTGTTCCTTTGTGCCTTTATAGTTTCGTCTTTTTCTTCTTCCTGTTCCGTTGTTCCTTTTTTCTGTTCGCGGGCTTTTCCACGGGCGGCCTCTTTCTGTTGCCTTCTTTCTTCCCGTTCTTTTTCTCTCTCTTTTTTCGATTTTTTCGAAGGCCTTGTTTTCTGATTTAAGGCTTCGAGATTTATGCGGCCAACAACTTTAACGTCGTCAACATGTGTTTTTTTCTCCTCTTTTTCCACTTCCTTTTCAACCTTTTTTTCAGGTATTTCAGGCTGAGGTTGTTTTTTTTCCGCTTTTATTTCTTCTGGCTGTTCCTCTTTTTGTGGCTCGGTTTTTTCTTCGGCTTTAGGTTTCTCTTTCGATTCAGCTTTTTTCTCTTTCTCCGATTCTGTTGCTTCTTTTTCAGCTTTCTTAGCTGCTTTTTTTGAAGCATCCAAATCAATTTTTCCTACAACCTTTATTTTATCCTCGTGAGCCGGTTTTTCAACAGGTGCTTCTTCCTCTTTTTCTTTTTCAGCTTCTGAGGGTTCAGGCTTACCTGGTTTTTCAGGGGTTTTATCTTCAGTTTTTTCTTCAACCTCTTCTTCTTCAATCTCCTCTTCTTCCTCTTCTTCTTCGAGCTCTTCTTCTTCGTTGTCAATAGAAATAACTTCCTGCTTCGGACGATGACTTTTAAGAATAATTTTTTCTGATTCTTTTTTCAGGTTTAAATCAATCTTATATTCTTTTTCAAGAAGTTCGACCGCTTCTGCAGAAACTTTAGTATTAGGATTTGAATCATAATCAAATCCTTTTTTGTGCAGAAATTCCACAATGGTGTGAATCCCCACATTGAATTCTCTTGCAAGTTTACTAAGCCTTATTGTCTTGCCTGCTGTCATATAAATTTTTTATTTTCTTTTCGTATCCCTAAAGCTAAAGTACTCTGCAAGTTTAAACAAAAGCTTTTACAGTAGTTTTAAATTTAGCTTATTTTTTAAAATCACTCAAATTCCGACTTGAGGATATTCAGCACATTGTCGATGGTTTCTTCCTCGAGGTCGGTGCGTTTAATTAAATCGCTGCGCGAAATATTGAGCACATTTTTAGCTGTATCACAACCAATGGCTTTCAATGCGTCGATAACCCAATCTTCAATTTCATCGGTAAATTCATCGAGGTTCACATCTTCGTCATCCTCCTCTGTTTCGCGGAACACATCAATTTCGTAACCAGTAAGCTGACTTGCCAGCCTGATGTTCAGGCCACCTTTCCCGATAGCAAGTGATACTTCTTCGGGTTTCAGGTACACTTCAGCTCTTTTATCTTCCTCGTTTATTTTAATATCGAGAATTTTTGCCGGATTCAGTGCCCGTTTAATGTAGAGCTGCGTGTTGGCAGAATAGTTGATTACATCAATGTTTTCGTTACGCAACTCGCGCACAATGCCGTGTATGCGTGAACCTTTCATTCCCACACAGGCCCCAACCGGGTCAACACGCTCGTCGTACGATTCTACGGCAACTTTGGCTCGCTCGCCCGGCACTCTCACAATATTTTTAATGGTAATGAGGCCATCAAAAATTTCGGGTATTTCCAATTCAAACAAACGCTCGAGAAAAACCGGTGCAGTGCGCGACAAAATAATAAGCGGGTTGTTGTTTCGCAATTCAACCTTATACACAATTGCCCTGACGGTATCTCCTTTACGGAAGTAATCGGATGGAATCTGTTCCGACTTGGGCAGAATCAATTCATTGCCTTCATCGTCAAGAATCAGGATTTCTTTTTTCCACACCTGGTAAACTTCGCCGGTAACAATGTCGCCAATTTTGTCTTTATATTTTCCGTAAATGTGATCTTTTTCAAGTTCCAGAATTTTACTGGCCAGGTTCTGCCGCAGGGTTAAAATGGCTCGGCGGCCAAAGTCAATTAACTTCACCTCATCGGTTACCTCTTCGCCCACCTCGTAGTCACTGTCAATTTTTTGGGCATCAGTCAATGTGATTTGCAGGTTTGGATCTTCCAGCTCGCCATCTTCAACCACTTCGCGGTTTCTCCAAATTTCAAAGTCACCTTTATCAATATTGATAATTACATCAAAATTTTCATCGGTACCATACTGCCTAATCAGCACACTGCGAAAAACATCTTCGAGTACACTCATCATGGTTACCCGGTCGATGTTCTTCAATTCTTTGAATTCGGCAAAAGTATCTATCAGATTAATATTTTCCATCTTTAATTCGCTTTTTTAAATGAAACAACAACTTTTGCGCTTTTTATTTCGCCATACTTTAACTGATGTTCTTTTACTATTAACTGCTTTTTTTTATGCCCTTCTACCCGTTCGCGTTTGGCCGTTTTCAATAAAATTCCTTCGTCGCCTGCATCCAGTAACTCGCCTTCGAGTTTGACACCTTCGGTAGTTACAATTTCAACATCGTGTCCAACATTTTTCAGGTATTGTTCTTTTACCCTGAAGGGCTCTGAAAGGCCGGGAGAAGAAACCTGCAGCTCAAAGTCTTCTTTATCGCGATCAAGATTTTGTTCGAGCTCGCGACTAATTTGCACGCACTGGTCGATTGTCAACCCATCGAAACTATCGATAAAAACTTTTATCACATTCGAAGCATTCACAGTCACCTCTACCAGGAACATGCTTTCATCCAGTTGCTCCTTTACAAACGCTGTTATTTTCTTTTTATCTACCATTAATAACCAGTAACAAAATAGGGAACCGGCGGTCCCCTATTTCAGGCTTTTCTAAAAAATCTCCGCAAAAATAGTAATTTCTTCCTTAAAACACAAAAAAAGAAAGCGTATAAACCACTGATTTTAAAGAATAAAAAATGTTTTACTATTTTCCACAGCCAAAACAGCGGTTTCATCAATAAAAAGCCCAAACAGCAAAAAATTTACAAAGATGATAAATGCCTTATAACGAATTAATTAAAGTTTTGTAGTTTTGCCCTTTCAAAAAAAACAATTGTGGATCAAAACAATAATAAGAAAAAAATCATCAACGATCCGGTTTTCGGTTTCATCACCATACAATCGGAACTGATTTTTGATTTGCTGGAACACCCCTACATGCAGCGGCTGCGAAGGATCAAGCAACTGGGGTTTTCTTTTCTGGTTTACCCCGGTGCCAATCATTCGCGTTTTGAACATGCACTGGGCGCAAGCCATTTAATGGGTCAGGCCATAACGGTTTTGAGGCTGAAAGGCCATGAAATTACGGAGGAAGAAGCCGACGCGGTTACCATTGCCATTTTGTTGCACGACATTGGCCACGCTCCGTTTTCGCACGTGCTCGAAAACTCACTGGTTGAAGTAGCCCACGAAGAGTTGTCTTTGCTTTTAATGAACGAACTGAACCGGCAGTTTAACAGCCGCCTGGCCCTGGCCATCGAAATTTTTCAGAACAAGTACAAAAAGAAATTTTTACACCAGCTGGTAGCAGGGCAACTCGACATGGACCGGCTGGATTACCTGAGCCGCGACAGCTTTTTTACAGGCGTTGCAGAGGGAGTGGTTGGAATTGACCGAATCATAAAAATGCTTAACGTTTGGGACGACCAACTGGCTGTTGATTTAAAAGGAATTTACTCCATCGAAAAATTCCTGATTGCACGGCGCCTCATGTACTGGCAGGTGTACCTTCACAAAACGGTTGTTTCGGCCGAATTCCTGCTCATAGGTATTTTAAAAAGGGCAAAAGATTTGTTTTCGGCAGGACACCAGCTGTTTGCAACCCCTACGCTTGAGGTTTTCCTGAAAAACAACTTTACTTCTCAAAACTTTTGGGACAACCTGAATGTTGAAGGAAAGACTGTTTTGGAATGGTTTGCCCAACTCGACGATAACGACATCATTTCGTCGGTTAAGGAGTGGCAGTTTCATAGTGATCCTGTTCTTTCTTCGCTATCTAAAAGTCTTATACAAAGAAGATTATTCAAAGTAAAATTGAAAAAGAAACCCGTTTCAAAAAAATGGGAAGAAAAAATGCTACAACACATTACCGGTGAAATAACCGGCGACCCGGAACTGGCCAAATATTTCCTGATGACAGGGGAAATTACCAACAATGCCTACAACCGAAATACTGAGAATATTAAAATACTTTTCAAAAACGGAAAAGTAAAAGATATGGAAAAAGCGTCGGATATTAACCTGGCAGCTTTCACCAAAACCGTGCGAAAATTTTTCGCCTGTTATCCAAAAGAATTGGACATTAATTAGTTTAAAACTATATTTGCACCGCTTAAAAAAAGTTGAATGGAATTTAAAGCTACAGACATTGCTGCATTTCTGAAAGGAGAAGTTGTTGGTGACAACAATGTTGTTGTTACAAATGTATCGAAAATTGAAGATGGAAAACCCGGCACGCTTTCTTTTTTTGCCAATGCTAAATACGAAAGTTACGTTTACAATACAAATGCTTCAATTGTGCTGGTGAATAAAAGCTTCGAACCCAAATCAGAAGTTAATGCCACACTTATAAAAGTTGATGATGCCTACCAGGCATTTTCCTCGTTACTCGATCTGTACCAGCTCACCAAAAAAGACACCAGGAAGGGGATAGAACAGCCCAGTTTTTTTGATGAAACGGCTGCCACCGGCGAAAATTTTTACCTCGGGGCGTTTGGGTACGTGGGTAAAAACGTTAAAATCGGCAATAATGTAAAACTGTTTCCACAGGTACATATTGGCAACAATGTGACTATTGGCGATAATTGCATTTTTTATGCCGGAGCCAAAGTTTACGACGACTGTGTAATAGGTAACAATTGTATTATCCATGCCGGTGCGGTTATCGGTGCCGATGGTTTTGGCTTTGCACCGCAACCCGACGGCACCTACAAAAAAATTCCGCAAATCGGAAATGTTATTCTCGAAGATAATGTGGATATTGGTGCCAATACTACTATCGACTGTGGGACTTTTGAGTCAACTATTATCCGTAAAGGAGTCAAAATTGACAACCTGGTACAGGTAGCGCACAATTGCGAAGTTGGCGAAAACACAGTTATTGCAGCGCAAACAGGGCTGGCCGGCACAACCAAAGTGGGTAAAAACTGCAAATTTGGAGGACAGGTTGGCCTGGCAGGACACTTAACAATTGGCGATAATGTAAATATTGGGGCACAATCAGGTGTTTCCAATTCAATAAAAGATAACGAAACAGTTCTTCTTACACCGGCTCACAATATAAAAGATGCTGTCCGTACAGCCATTGTTTTCAAAAACCTGCCCAAGCTCAGAGATGAAGTTATTCAACTTCGGAAAGATGTAAAATCACTTCAAAACGGCACCTCTACTGCTTCGAAGAAATAACATAAGCATATGGTTGTAAAGCAAAAAACATTAGCAAATTCATTTAAAATTGAAGGAAAAGGCCTGCATACAGGAGTTGATGTAATCATGAACTTTTTGCCGGCCCCCGAAAACCACGGGTTTAAATTTAAAAGGGTTGACCTTGAAGAACAAACGATAATAGATGCCGACGTTGATTTGGTTGTGGACACTTCGAGAGGCACCCTGCTTGAAAAAGACGGAGCCCGGATTGGAACAATCGAACATGCACTGGCAGCTCTCATTGGAATGGACCTCGACAATGTGCTGATAGAAGTCAACAACGAAGAAGCTCCCATTATGGATGGGAGTTCAAAATATTTTGTTGAAGCCATAGAAAATGCCGGAATTGTTGAGCAAGATGCAGAAAGAGAATATTTCGAGATAAAAGAAAAAATTGAAATATTCGATGAGAAATCAGGGGCAGAAATTATTGCACTACCCGACGACGACTATCATATAAATGTAATGATATCGTTTAAATCGAGCGTGCTGAACAACCAGTATGCAACCCTTGAATCGATAAGTAATTTTAAAGAAGAAATAGCCAACTGCCGCACATTTGTATTTTTGCACGAGCTGGAATTGTTGCTCAACAACAACCTTATTAAAGGAGGCGAACTAAATAATGCAATCGTTATTATCGACAAAGAAGTTACGCAGGAAGAACTGGATCGCCTCGCCGATCTGTTTCACCACGACAGGGTAGAAGTAAAGCCCCAGGGCATTTTAAACAACCTCGACCTGCATTTCGACAACGAATGCGCACGGCATAAACTGCTCGATGTAATTGGCGACCTGGCCCTTTGCGGCAAACACATAAAAGGCCGCATAATTGCCTCAAAACCAGGGCATCGCCCCAATACACTTTTTGCACAGGCACTGAAAGATGCCTGGAGGCAACAGCAGGCAGGCCCTCCTGAATATGACCCCAACGCGAAGCCGTTGCTCGATGTGAATCAAATAAAAACATACCTGCCCCACAGGTACCCACTTTTAATGGTCGATAAGGTTTTATCAATTACCGAAAAAGAGGTAGTGGGTGTGAAAAGCGTAACTGCCAACGAGCCATTTTTCCAGGGGCATTTCCCCAACGAACCCGTAATGCCGGGAGTTTTACTCATTGAAGCTATGGCACAAACCGGTGGGTTGTTGGTACTATGCGGACTGGAGGGAAAATATTCAACCTATTTTATCCGGATTAACAATGTTAAGTTCCGGAAAAAAGTTGTGCCGGGAGACACCCTGATTTTTAAAATAAACTTAATTTCGCCAATCCGCAGAGGAATTGCAATCATGAAAGGCGTTACCTACGTGGGCGATAAAATTGTTGCCGAAGGCGAATTCATGGCACAAATAATAAAGCAAACTGAAGAATAATAGAATTAGAAAAAAATATGAAACAACCACTGGCTTACGTACATCCTGAAGCAAAAGTTGCTGAAAATGTAGTGATAGAACCTTTTGTATCTATTGATAAAGATGTGGTAATAGGAGAAGGAACACATATCGGTTCCAGCGTAACTATTTTATCGGGAACCCGAATCGGAAAAAACTGCAATATCTTTCCGGGAGCTGTTATCGGAGCTATTCCCCAGGATATGAAATTTAAAGGGGAATATACAACCGTTGAAATTGGCGACAATAACGTTATCCGCGAATATGTAACCATCAACCGCGGAACAGCCTCGAAAGGAAAAACCTCCCTGGGCAACAATAATTTATTGATGGCCTACGTACACATAGCACACGATTGCACCCTGGGAAATCATGTCATTCTTGGCAACAACACCCAGCTTGCCGGCGAAGTTGTGGTTGACGACTGGGCAATTATTTCGGGGATGACCGGTGTTCACCAGTTTTGTCGTGTAGGCTCGCATGTAATGATTGGCGGCGGTTCACTGGTGCGGAAAGATGTACCTCCGTTTATTAAAGCCGGTCGCGAACCGCTTTCGTATGTGGGAATTAACTCCATTGGTTTGCGTCGCAGAAATTACTCCAATGAAAAAATCAGGGAAGTGCAGGAAATTTACCGGTACATTTACCAAAAAGGACTGAACACTGCACAAGCTATCGATATTATTGAAACCGAAATGCCGGCTACCCAGGAACGCGACGAAGTGTTACTTTTTGTAAAAGACTCAAAACGCGGAATAATCAGAGGGTATTACCCGGATTAATTTCAACTTAAAATATTGTAAACGATTTGAATGGCAGTGTATTTACATTGCCATTTTTGTTTAAGGTTTTATAAAATTATTCCTGATGGTTCCAGCCCTGCGCCTGTAAAGGAATTTCAGAGCCACCGGCTGCAATAAGATGTACTCCTGCCGATTCATTCACCATCTCACCTATCGCGGTAAAATCGGGATCGTTTTTCAGTTTTTCGTAATCTTTGGGAGAAACGGTAAAAAGCAATTCGTAATCTTCGCCGCCGTTCAGCGCAGCAACCAAGGGATTGATGTTCAGCTCTTCGGCCATTTTTTTGGTTTGGTTGTCCATTGGTACTTTTGCTTCATCCAACCTGCAACCCACTTTTGAATCTTTGCACAGGTGCATGATTTCAGAAGAAAGTCCGTCTGAAATATCAATCATCGATGTGGGTTTGATGCCAATTTTTTTGAAGGCCGCAATTACATCAGGCCGTGTTTCAGGTTTCAGCTGCCGTTCCAGGATGTAATCATAACCTTCGAGTTGAGGTTGCATTTTATCGTTTACCTTGAAAACTTCATTTTCGCGCTCGAGCAGTTGAAGTCCCATGTAGGCACCTCCCAAATCGCCTGAAACGCATAGGATATCGCCCTCTTTTGCCCCGCTCCGGTAAACGAGGTCTTCCTTGGCCGCTCCGCCCAGCACACTCACACTAATGGTTAAACCGGTGAGCGAGCTGGTGGTGTCTCCTCCTACCAAATCAATTCCATATTTTTCGCAGGCCAGATGAATGCCCGAGTACAATTCTTCAACCGCTTCCACCGAAAATTTATTCGACAAAGCTATGTTCACTGTAATTTGCCGTGGCTGGGCATTCATAGCAAAAATATCGGAAAGATTCACCACCACCGATTTGTACCCGAGGTGCTTCAGCGGAACATACATCAGGTTAAAATGGATGCCTTCGGTGAGCAGATCGGTGGAAAACACCACACACTTATCGCCATAATTTAAAACTGCGGCATCGTCGCCAACGCCTTTTAAGGTACTCTCATTTTTTAACTGTATATCTTTGGTCAGCCTGTCTATCAAACCAAATTCTCCCAGTTCCAAAATCCGTGTATGTTTTTTTTCTTTACTCATTGTTAATTAAAGACAAATTGGTATGGAATAATCAATCCAAACCACAAAAATACCTATACTTTTATATCTTTGCAATTGTATTAGTTAAACAGTCTAAATAAAGGATTGTTAATTCAAAAAAATGAATTAAAATATGACAGACCAGGACAAAATATTATCTGAAGTAACGCAGAGTGAATATAAATACGGATTTTTCTCCGATATTGAAACCGATATCATAGATAAAGGATTGAATGAGAATGTAATCCGTACAATTTGGGAGAAGAAAAACGAGCCCGATTTCATGCTTGAATTCCGGTTGGAGGCATTCAGGAAATGGGAAAAAATGAAAATGCCCAACTGGGCCTACCTGAAAGTTCCGCCCATTGATTATCAGAATATCAGCTACTATGCGGCTCCGAAGAAAAAACCGCAGTATGAAAGCCTGGATGAAGTGGATCCGGAATTGCTCGAAACATTTAACAAGCTGGGAATTCCGCTCGAAGAACAAAAACATTTGGCGGGAGTAGCCGTGGATGCTGTAATGGACAGCGTTTCAGTAAAAACAACTTTTAAAGAAACGCTCGCAGAACAAGGCATTATATTTTGTTCGTTCAGCGAAGCATTGCAGGAGCATCCTGATTTGGTGCGCAAATACATCGGTCAATCGGTACCGGTGAACGACAACTTTTTTGCAGCGCTGAATTCAGCAGTTTTCAGCGATGGGTCGTTCTGTTATATTCCAAAAGGCGTGAAATGCCCGATGGAATTATCGACCTACTTCCGGATTAATTCTGCCAACACCGGCCAGTTTGAACGGACACTTATTGTAGCCGACGACGACAGCTACGTGAGTTACCTCGAAGGCTGTACCGCCCCGCAACGCGACGAAAACCAACTGCACGCCGCGGTAGTTGAAATTATTGCGCTCGACCGTGCAGAAGTGAAATATTCCACGGTACAAAACTGGTTCCCCGGCGACAAAAACGGAAAGGGCGGGGTTTACAATTTTGTAACCAAACGCGGAATTTGCCGCGGCGAATCGTCCAAAATCAGCTGGACACAAGTGGAAACCGGTTCGGCAGTGACCTGGAAATACCCGAGCTGCATTCTGCTTGGCGATAATTCCATTGGCGAATTCAACTCGGTAGCTGTTACCAACAACCACCAGCAGGCCGACACCGGCTCGAAAATGATTCACATTGGTAAAAACACCAAAAGCACCATTATTTCAAAAGGGATTTCGGCAGGTAAAAGCGACAATTCCTACCGTGGTTTGGTGAAAGTTTTGCCCGGTGCAAAAAATTCGCGAAATTTCTCACAGTGCGACTCGCTGCTGCTGAACGATACCTGCGGCGCACATACTTTCCCCTACATTGAAGTGGGAAACAAATCATCGATTGTGGAACACGAGGCAACTACCTCAAAAATTGGCGAAGACCAGATTTTCTACTGCAACCAGCGGGGAATCGACACCGAAAAAGCAATCGGCATGATTGTGAACGGTTACGCCAAAGAGGTACTCAACAAACTGCCGATGGAGTTTGCTGTTGAAGCACAAAAACTGCTTGAAATCAGCCTCGAAGGAAGCGTGGGGTAGCGCCCCCTTTTATTCCCCCAAAGGGGGAAGATAAGAATGGAAAAATACAGAAATGAAAATAAATTAATAATAATACATGCTCCTGTTCCTCCCCGCCAGCTGGCGGGGGAGTCAGAGGGGGTTTTTGAGGACAATTATATTATGCTAACAATTAAAGACTTATATGTTTCCGTAGAAGGAAAGGAAATCCTGAAAGGAATCAACCTTGAAGTGAAACCCGGCGAAATTCACGCCATAATGGGACCCAACGGTTCAGGGAAAAGCACGCTGGCAAATGTGCTGGCAGGGAAAGAAGAATTTGAAGTTACTTCAGGTGAAATCATTTACGAAGGGGAAGATTTACTGGAGCTGGAGCCTGAAGATCGTGCCAAAAAAGGAATTTTCCTCAGCTTCCAGTACCCGGTAGAAATTCCCGGTGTACCGATGGTTAATTTCCTGAAAACTGCTGTGAACGAACACCGCAAATTCCTCGGAGAAAAAGAATATACAGCAGGAGAATTCCTGAAAATGATGCACCAAAAAGAACAATTGCTCGACATGAACGCGCACCTGACCAACCGTTCTGTTAATGAAGGATTCTCCGGTGGAGAGAAGAAAAAGAATGAAATTTTTCAGATGGCGCTGCTCCAACCCAAACTGGGTATTTTGGATGAAACCGATTCAGGCCTCGACATCGATGCGCTGAAAACCGTTGCTCACGGGGTAAATGCACTGCGCACTCCTGAAAATGCAACAATTGTGATTACCCACTATCAGCGTCTGCTCGAGTACATCGTTCCCGACCATGTGCACGTATTGTACAATGGCAAAATTGTAAAATCATCGGGAAAAGAACTGGCACTGGAACTGGAAGAAAAAGGCTACGATTGGATTAAACAAGAAAACGGAGTTTAACATGAGTGTATTGGTAGAAAAAGCAGATTTATCACTAAAATATACAGGGCACTACAACGATGTAAAGGATCTTCTGACGGAAGGTTCTTCTGCTATTCTGAACAGCAAAAGGAACAAAGCTTTTCAGGATTTTGTAATGCAGGGAATTCCCACACGTAAGAACGAAAATTACAAATACACCAACCTGCAGCCACAGTTTTCGCCCGATTATAAATTTATCCATCAGCGGGAAAAAACCGAATTGGATTTGAACCAGGCTTTCCGGTGCGACGTTCCGCAGCTGGATACCCACCTGGCATTTATTTTTAACGGCTGGTATTACGAAGATAACCGTTCGGTGGGTCAGCTACCCGAAGGTGTAATTCTTGAAAGCCTTGAAAAAATTGCCAATGAAAAGCCGGAGCTGCTCGAAAAATATGCACAGCTGGCAAATACCGAAGAAGACCCTTTGGTTGCTTTAAACACAGCATTTGCCAAAGACGGCTATTTTTTATATGTACCCAAAAACACAAAAATAGAGAAACCCATTCAGCTGATTAATTTCCTGCAGGCTGGCAAAGATGCATTTTCAACACAGCGCAACTTTATCTATATTGAAGAAGGTGCCGATGTGAAAATGATTATGTGTGATCACACCCTGAATCTGAATTCATACCTGAGCAATTCAGTGACTGAAATCTTTTTGGGAGCCAATGCGCACCTGGAATACTACTCCCTGCAAAACCAGCACAACAAAACCACAAGTTTAAATTCAGTTTTCATTCACCAGGAAAAAGATTCAACAGCCACAACGCTAAATTCTTCGCTTCACTGTGGATTGATCAGAAACAACCTGAAATTTATCCTTAATGGTGAAAATGCTGAAGCCAATTTGTTTGGAATGGCTTTTATCGATCGCAAGCAGCATGTCGATAATTTCACACAGGTTATCCACGCCAAACCGAACTGCATGAGCAACCAGGTATATAAAAATGTGCTCGACGATGAATCCACCGGAGCATTTGCCGGCCTTATCCACGTTGTTCGCGATGCACAAAAAACCAATGCTTTTCAGCGAAACAATAATTTGCTTCTGACCGATAAGGCCTACATGCAAACAAAACCGCAGTTGATTATTGATGCGGATGATGTAAAATGCAGTCACGGTGCCACAGTGGGGCAAATTGACGAGGAAGCGCTGTTCTATTTGCGGGCTCGCGGAATTGACGAAAAGAAAGCACGACTGATGATGATGAACGCATTTGCGCACGAAGTCATTCAGCAAATAAAAGTAGAGCCACTGCGCGACCGTATTGAAGAGCTCGTGGACAAACGACTGAAAGGTGAAGTGGCACGCTGCCACGAATGCGCCTATAACTGCGAATGCTGAAGTCCTGCGCCGCGCTGAAAACAGTAGCCCGCAGCTTCCTTTATACCACATCGGAAATTGCGGGTTTCTTTTTTTAAAGATGGTTTTTCTACCTTTAAGCCCAGTTAAATTTTTAAAAGATGAACTACGACATCAACAAAATAAGAAACTACTTCCCGGTTTTAAAACAGCAGGTTTACAACAAACCGCTGGTGTATCTGGATAATGCAGCTACTACCCAAAAACCGGTTAAAGTGTTAATGGCCCAGGAAAAACTTCATAACGATTATTACGGGAACATTCACCGGGCAGCACACTACATGGCCGACAAATCAACAGCCGATTTTGAGGAGACACGCGACAAAGTGCAAAAATTCATCAATGCCGGGGCAAGGGAAGAAATCATTTTCACGAAAGGTACCACCGAAAGCGTAAACCTGGTGGCCACATCGTTTTGCGAACAGTTTATCAAATCAGGTGACGAAATAATTGTTTCCGAAATGGAGCATCACTCCAATATTGTCCCCTGGCAAATTCAGGCCATAAACAGAGGTGCCAAAATTGTTAAACTGCCTTTCTCCGATTCCGGCATACTGCAATCGGGTGCCCTTCAGAATTTAATATCCTCTAAAACAAAACTGGTGGCTGTAACACATGTTTCCAATGTTTTGGGCACCATCAACCCGGTGAAACAAATTATTGAAACCGCCCACAGCAAAAACATCCCGGTTTTTATTGACGGCGCTCAGGCAGTGCAGCACATCCCGGTTGACGTGCAGGAACTCGATGCCGATTTCTACGCTTTTTCGGCCCATAAAATGTATGGCCCAAACGGGGTGGGCATCCTTTACGGGAAACGGAAATGGCTCACCGAAATGCCCCCCTACCAGGGAGGCGGCGAAATGATAGCCGAAGTTTCTTTCGACAAAACAACTTTCAGTGAAATTCCTTTTAAGTTTGAAGCCGGAACGCCCAACATAACAAGTGTCATCGCTTTTGGGGCTTCCATCGACATGTTTCAGGATATCGGACTTGTAAACATTTGGGAATGGGAGCACGAATTACTGGAATATGCCACCAGCGGACTTAATGAAATTGAGGGGATGAAAATTTACGGCGAAGCACCCGAAAAATCAAGCGTTATTTCCTTTAACATAGAGGGAATTCATTCTTTTGACCTCGGAACAATACTCGATAAAATGGGAATTGCTGTTCGCACCGGTCACCACTGTGCCGACCCGGTGATGCAGCATTACAATATCCCCGGAACTGTGCGGGCTTCATTTGGGCTGTACAACACCAAAGAAGAAATTGACCGGTTTCTACAGGCCTTGAAAAAAGTGGTGCAAATGTTTGCTTAATGAAACCAACCTCGAAATATTCTGGATGGGACTTTTTCTGACCAGGCTATTATAATTTACCACAGTTTTCAGTTGTTTTACATTAGCGTACTCGCACGAAAAATTTCAAAACAACCCTGACGCTGAATAAATTAAAACACCGGTAACAATTCCGGCAAAATGCGGCATAAATTTGTACGGACACAAAAATTTCCGACATTTGTATCCTTAATTTCACATTTTTATTTAAAATATGACAATTGAAAAAGTTCAACAAGAGATAATTGAAGAATTTTCGGTTTACGAAGACTGGATGGATAAATATTCGTACCTCATCGAACTGGGGAACGAACTGGAAGACCTTCCCCCGGAAGAAAAAAATGATCAGAACCTGATAAAAGGATGCCAGTCGAGAGTTTGGCTCGTGGCCGAAAAAAAAGACGGAAAAATTTACTTCAGGGGCGAGAGTGATGCTGTTATTGTAAAGGGATTGGTAGCGCTGCTTTTACGAGTTGTTTCAGGCCGGAAACCCAAAGAGATTATTGAAAACGAATTGCATTTTATCGACGATCTTGGATTGAAGCAACACCTGTCGCCCACCCGCTCTAACGGGCTGCTGGCCATGGTAAAACAAATCCGGTTGTACGCTGTTGCTTATGACAGGATGGAAAAAGAAGGAGGAACCCAAAATGGATAAAAGAATAGATCAGATAATAGAAAACCTGAAAGAAGTTTATGACCCCGAGATACCCGTAAATATTTATGATTTAGGGCTGGTTTACAACGTGGATGTGGATGAAAAAAACCATGCCCAGATTGTGATGACCCTTACCGCGCCCGGCTGCCCGGTTGTGGATATTTTAATGGACGATGTTACCAAAGCCGTTCGTTCAGTTGAAGGAATTGAAGATGTAAATGTAGATTTGACTTTCGATCCGCCTTGGGACAAATCGATGATGAGCGAGGAAGCCCGGTTGGAATTGGGGTTCTTTTAAAAAAATCCCTAAGGGAACTGCGTAACCCTTAGGGATGTAAAGAAGATGCAAAATTCAAAAAACATAGCAGAAAAAATAAAATCGAAAGTAAAAGAGCTGGGATTTCTCGATTGTGGCATCCTCCCGGCCACTGAGCTCACTGAAGAAAAAGGGCATTTTCAGAACTGGCTCGATGCCGGCATGAATGGCGAAATGGGCTACATGGAACGCAACAAAGAGAAACGTCTCGACCCGCGACTGCTTTATGAGAATGCGAAAACCATTCTGATTGTTCTTCAAAATTACCATACCCGCGAAACACAGAAAGACCCCGATGCCCCGGTGATTTCGAAATACGCTTACGGCACCGATTACCATTTTGTGATGAAAGACAAACTGAAAAGTTTGCTGCAATTTATAAACGATGAATTTGGCCCCTGCAACGGGCAGCCGTTTGTGGACTCGGCACCGGTGCTGGAACGCGCCTGGGCACGGCGTGCAGGCCTCGGGTGGGTTGGAAAAAACAACAACCTTATTTCGGTGGAACACGGCAGTTTCTTTTTCATCGGCGAACTCATTCTCGACATCGAACTCCCGTTTGACCAGCCCAAAATTGTCAGCGACCACTGTGGAAACTGCACGCGTTGCATCGATGCCTGTCCAACAAATGCCATCGTGGACAACCGCGTAATCGATTCCCGAAAATGCATTTCGTACCAAACCATTGAACTGAAAGACGAACCGGACAAAAACCTGAAAGGGAAGTTTGAAAATCGGGTGTTTGGTTGCGACATCTGCCAGGATGTTTGCCCCTGGAACCTCAAGCCGGAGCCACACGATGAGGCTCACTTAAAACCTTCCCAAAAATTACTTGAACTCACCCGCGAAGAGTGGTACAAAATGGGAAAACCGCTTTTCAATCAGGTTTTCAAAAAATCGGCAGTAAAACGTGCCGGTTTTAAAGGCCTGAAAAGAAATCTTGATTTTATTCAAACAAATACAGATGGGTAAGAAATCAGGAAAAAACCGACCTTAAACTTTTACTCACTTCAATTCAGGGAAAAAACCAACTGGTGCTGTTAATCGATTCCGAACTAAACGGCTTCGCAGGCCCATCAGCAGATTATTTTACCGATGCCGGCTTACCCTCCGAAGCAAAACTCGGGTTGCTGATGCTCACAAACGGCTGGAGCAGCTATTTCTGGAACAACGTGCCTCCCCTTGAAGTTTAAACAAACTGCCGGAATCGACCTGAAAGGAGTGGCCACAGATAACATTACCGGGCAACCGATCGAAGATGGCAAAATTTCACTTGTTATTAAAAAAGATGCAGAAATGGCTTTCCTTACGGATACAACCGGCAAAACGGGAGAATTCACTTTTCCCGGACTGGTTTTTAACGACACTGCAAAAGTGCTCGTTCAGGCAAAAAACGAAAAAGGCCGATCATGTGGTACAGGTTCCCAAAAACGAGGCATCGTCGGGCAATATTCTGGATTTTCTCTCGGGGAAAGTGGCCGGGCTCGACATTAACAGCGAACAGGTTAGCATCAGGGGAACCAGCAATTTCGACGGAAATTCCACCCCGCTGTTTCTGATTGACGGCGTTCCTTTGTTAACAGGAAATAATACAATCAGAACGGGGCCTGGAAGCAATGCGGGAAAAGGTGAAGCTTGCCTGGGCAAGGCTCAGTTTGTTGTTGAAGGACAGGAGTAGCTTCATATCAATTTTGAAATGTCATTTCGAGTGCTCACCCAATTTTATTGGGCAATGAGAAGATGGCAATAAAATTTCAATAAGCAAATAAATTCCAATTATCCAATGACTTTAAATTTCAAAAAAATCTACTTTGACTTGTTTCGAATTTTGATTCTTGTTTTTTGGAGTTTATTTGAAATTTGATTTTTGTCATTTGGCTTTTTGCTTACATACAACACGTTACAAAAATCGGTCATTGGCACTTTAGAGAGAAACCTGCTGTGATATTTGAGATTTCTCATCTTCATGCCTCAGATTCTTCCATTGGAATCGCTTCACGGGAAATGACAGCACTTGACAATTTATGTTTGACATGGCATTAGAAATGCAGTGGTTGATATTCCCGGCTGAATAAAATATGTAAATTAGTCCCTGAAAATTCAATAATCTATTCAAAATGGAGAAACTAAAAATTTCCACTGCCCAGTTCGAAAATAAAAGCGGAGATAAAAAGTATAACCTTTCAGTAATTGAATCACTTACCGAAAAAGCATCAGCCGAAGGTTCGAAGGTTATTGCTTTTCACGAGTGTTCCATCACCGGCTATACTTTTGCGCAGCGCCTTTCCAAAAATCAGATGCTCGATTTGGCAGAACCGGTTCCCGAGGGCGAAAGCATTACTGAGCTTACCCGGATTGCCCAAAAATACGATATGGCCATTCTTGCCGGTCTTTTTGAGAAAAATGAAAACGACAATATCTTAAAAGCCTACGTGTGTGTCGATAAAAACGGGCTGGTGGCCAAATACCATAAACTGCACCCTTTTATTAATCCACACATTACGCCCGGAAACGAGTATTGCGTTTTTGACCTGTTTGGCTGGAAATGCGGAATTTTAATTTGTTACGACAATAACATTATTGAAAATGTGCGGGCGACCAAACTGCTGGGTGCCGATATAATCTTCATGCCACACGTTACCATGTGTACCCCGTCGCCACGACCCGGTGCAGGATTTTGCGACCCCAAACTTTGGGAGAACCGCGAAAACGATCCCACTTCGCTGCGGCTGGAATTTGACGGCATGAAAGGACGCGAATGGTTGATGAAGTGGCTCCCGGCAAGAGCTTACGACAATGCCATTTATGCCGTGTTTGCCAACCCCATTGGCATGGACGACGACCAGTTGAAAAACGGATGTTCCATGATTATCGATCCTTTTGGTGATGTAATTGCCGAGTGCCGCGAACTGGGCAACGATGTGGTTACAACAACAATAACACCTGATAAACTGGGAAACGCCGGCGGCAGCCGTTACATCAAAGCCAGGAGACCGGATTTGTACAGGGAAATTCTGGGACAGGCCAACCAACCGGAACAAAATGTGGCGTGGAAGAATAAAAAATGAATCACTTTAGTGCCTGCTCAATACCATCCCTCAAACCCTGCACGTTTTCAGTGCTTTCCGAGACACGCAACAACAAGTTACAGAAACCGGCAGCCTGATATTTCTTATTCAATTTTCAAAAGAATTCCTTCTTTTTGAAAAAAAAGAAATGGAAAGTTTATTAAACAGAATTACCATTGACCCGGAAATTTGTCATGGGAAGCCAACAATCCGCGGCTTGAGGTATCCGGTTGAAAATATGCTCGAACTATTAGCTTCCGGAATGACGATTGAAGAATTACTCAACGACTACACCGATTTGGAGAGGGAAGATTTTTTGGCCTGCCTTGAATATGCTCCAAAACTGACCAACATTAAAAGCATCCATAAAATTGCCTCGTGAAATTTATAATTAATACACAATTACCGAAAGCATTATCCGATTTCCTGATTCAACGAGGATATAATTCTGTGCATACTTTGGAACTCCCTGATAAAAACAAAACCAAAGACAAACAGATTATCCAAAAGGCGATAGAAGAAAATAGAATTGTGGTAAGCAAAGACAGTATTTTTTTGGACTCGTTCCTGTTGAGGTCGTTACCACCAAAACTTATTATGGTAAAAACCGGAAATGTATCCAACACAAAATTAATTCAAATTTTTGGAGATAATTTAGAAAAAAAGTAAATTACTGAAGACCAACCACCCATTCACCTTTCAAAAAACAATAACACAAAACATCAGCACTATTTATCCGTTATAATGTATAATTTTGCCTTTTATTCAAAAAACATGGCAACACAGAAAACAAAAAATAAATCCGCTGTAAAAAAAACTCCGGCAAAAAAGAGAAGAAAAAAACAGAAGAAAAGTACCGGAAGACGCATTTTCATAGTTACCCTGAAAGCAGCAGTAGTCGGGATCATCCTTTTCTTTCTCTTTTTTCTGCTGGTTTATCTTGGCTTTACCGGGCACGTGCCCTCCACACGCCAGCTCAACGAAATTATAAATCCACAAGCCTCTGAAGTTTTTTCTGAAGAAGGCAAGCTGCTTGGCCGATACTATGTTGAAAACCGAAGTAATGTAAGCTTCGATGAAATTTCGCCCAATGTAATAAACGCACTTATTGCAACTGAAGATGCACGATTTTACGAACACCGCGGGATTGATGAAATTGCGCTGCTCAGGGTGCTGGTAAAAACCATTTTGCTGCAAGACCGCAGTTCGGGCGGAGGAAGTACGCTAAGCCAGCAAGTGTCGAAAAACCTGTTCCCCCGCAACGATGTGGGAATACTCTCTTTGCCGGTAAACAAACTGCGCGAGGCCATTATCGCTTATCGGCTGGAACGCATTTACAGTAAAGAAGAAATTTTAACACTCTATTTGAACACAGTGCCTTTTGGCGAAAATATTTATGGAATTGAGGTGGCGGCCGAACGGTATTTTAACAAGGTACCCGGCAAATTGACAGTTGATGAAGCAGCTGTCCTGGTTGGAATGTTAAAGGCAAACAACAGGTACAATCCGCGTATCAACCCCGAAAAATCAAAACAGCGCCGCAACGTGGTTATCGCCCAAATGGTGAAAAACGAATACCTTTCGGAAGCTGCCGGAGACTCATTAATGGCACTCCCCCTGGAAATTAACTACAGGCGGATTTCTTATAACGAAGGGCCTGCACCCTATTTTATTGAAATGCTGAAACCTGAATTGCTGGAATGGTGCGCCAACAATGTAAAAGAAAACGGGAAACCGTATAACCTTTATACCGATGGGCTGAAAATACAAACAACCATCAACTACGATTACCAGTATTTTGCCCGGCAATCGGTTACCGAATACATGCAAAACCTGCAAAATGTTTTCGACAACCACTGGAAAAATGCAGATCCCTGGCGTGGAAATCCGCACATTCTTGAACGGGCCATCCGGCGTTCGGACCGGTATAAAAGTTTGGTTGCAGCCGGTTATTCCGATGAACAAATTGATGCTGCCTTCAACCAAAAAATTAACACCCGCCTGTTTACATGGGATGGCCTGAAGGAAGTTGAAACCACACCACTCGATTCAATAAAACATTACCTGCGTTTTCTCAATGCCGGGTTTCTGGCCCTCGAACCTTCCTCGGGCGCTTTAAAAGCATGGGTGGGAGGAATCGATTTTCGATTCTTTAAATACGACCATGTGCTTTCTGAACGTCAGACCGGTTCCACATTTAAACCATTTGTTTACCTCGCCGCCCTCGAAAATGGAGTCAGCCCGTTTGAGTATATTCCCAACGAGAAAAAAGTTTACGAGGAATACGATAACTGGTCGCCATCCAACTCCCACGGCGAATACACCGGTTTTTACACCATGGAAGGGGCGCTTTCTGAATCGGTAAATACTATTGCAGTAGATGTGTTAATGCAGACCGGGATTAACAACGTGATTGAAACCGTCCGCGACCTGGGCATAAAATCCGACCTTCCGCAGGTTCCCTCGCTGGCTTTGGGTGTTGCTTCAATCAGCCTGAAAGATTTACTGTTGGCATACGCTACAATTGTGAACCGCGGAATGCAGGTTGAACCCTATTACCTTGTTTCCATTTCGAACAGTAATAACGAATTGCTTGAAGAGTTTAAGCGCCCTGCCGGCAAGCTAACCGATATTAATCCGGTGAACTGCCGGTTAGTTACACACATGATGGAATCGGCGGTAAACGAAGGAACCGGCACAAAAATCAGGACGGTTTACAAAATCCCCGGCGATTTTGCAGGAAAAACCGGGACCACACAAAACCACTCCGACGGCTGGTTTGTGGGCTTAACACCGCATTTGGTTACAGGATGCTGGGTTGGCGGCGAAGAGCCCGGCATTCACTTCCGTACCATTACCTACGGTCAGGGTTCTTACATGGCATTGCCCATAGTGGGTAAGTTTTTTCATAAATTATACGGCAGTTCCCGCTACCAAAACCTTAAAAATACCCAATTCCCCAACCTTGATGACCAATTGCTGGCGGATTTAGACATTCCGCCCTACAGGGAAATGCTTGAAATGGAACGCCGCGACGGCTTGCTCGACAGACTTTTTGCCGGGAAGTCGAAAGAAAAAAAACTAAACGAAGCACAGTATCCTGAAAAGAAAGAAGAAGAGAAAAAAGGCTTGTGGAAATCGATAAAAAGTATTTTCAAGAAGAAGGACAAATAGCTATCAATAAAAAAGTCCATCCTTTACAGGACGGACTTTTTTAATTTATTCAAACTTAAAACTTATTCCTTTTCAAATCTGATATTAGCCAGATAGTAAACAATATCATCACTGTCGAAGTCAATCGATGGTTCAGTACCAATATTCAGTACAAATACCCTGTTGTGCTTTCCAACGGCTTGCTGCATATCGAAAGTAACTTCGGTCCATTGCTGAAGATCGGCATCATCCATACACATGTGCTCCATTTCCCAATATTCCTGACCAAAACTACTAAACTGGCCAAACGACCACAGGTTATTCATAATTCGGGGCCAGAAGCACTGGAATGGTTCATAAATACCTTCAAATGCACTCTTTGGCGGAGCATATACATCCATTTTTAAGTACCTGTACTCTTCAGCATTAAACTGAAATCCTTGCGGAAGAGCAAGAACAAAGGATGAACTTGTTGCCCTGCTTACTACCTTATACACATTTTCAATGCCTTCGCCTTCGGGTGCATCATCAGCCGGGTAGGTAATATCCATTCTCCAGTTGCCGTCCTGCACAAGTCCGTCAAGATGGAACTGGTTGTCCATCAACACACTTTCAGGTCCTTCAACCAATTCCACCACACCGCTTTCCACATAAGGCATGAGCAAATCATCCAGTCCCATTGAGTGGGGGCGATAGTAAACCTTCTCAAGTATTCCGGCTTCGAGCAAGTCTTTCAGAGCCTGCACGTTACCTGGTGCAATATCTCCTGCTTTACGTACGAATGGTGCATATTCACCACCTCCAACTTCATCGGTTACGCCTCCTCCGTTATAAACGGTTACTGGCAATGTTGTAAATATATCTCCACCTGTTAAGTCAAGACTTTTCAGGTTCGGGAAATAAAAGATATCCTGAAGAGAATTGGCATTTACCGGATAAACCAGGTGTTCAAAATCAGCCAATCCGTCGGCAGAGAAAGTAGTGGCACCGTTTGCCTTTAAAATTTCCCGTTCAGCCGGGGCAAAAGTAGAAGAGGTAGTTGGCATGTTTATGGTGAGCTGGTCTTCGAAAATTAGCGTATCCAAAATGGGTTCGCGGTTAACTTTCGGAACAATTTTATATTCCATATCCAGCTGTACCGGCTGCCCGGCTTCAACATTACCAATAAAGAACCTTGAATCTTCACCTCTTTCACCTGTTTGCACTTCACCATCTTTATCGGTGTATTCAAAGTTCAATCCATAGTAATCCATCAGCACTGATGATATACCATTGGGCCAGTCAACAACTGCCGCCGAAGGCGATGCCATAATTCTGGGTGGGGCTATCGCAAGCGAATTAAGATCGCTGTTGGTATAAGGAATCAGTGCAATTTCCTGTGGCACCGATTCATTTCCGTACTGGTCAATTGTGAAAATCCTGAAACGGTAAAGTTTCGATTGGGTAAGCCCGGTAATGTTTACGTAAGAAACCAGTGAATCGATTGTAATCACCTGGTCATCGTATTCAATACGGGTTTTTTGGGCTTTTCCAAGATTGATTTCTTCGCTGGGGATACGTCCAGCTTTCAGCAGGTCAATTTCTACCCGCTCGAAACCGATATGCCCGATAATAGTATCGTACTTGGCCGGATACACAATTTCCCCTTCAAACTGTTCCTGTTTGTCGTACATGCCATCGCATGACCACATGAAAGTGGCGACAACCATTATTGTAAATAATAATATATTTCTCATAAATTTATAGCTTTAAATCTCTGTTTACTTAAAAGAACTTAATTTGCTTTTCTGCCATAGAGCGTTATTTCCGACAAGCAGTTCGCATTATCCAGGGTATAATTGCCATTGAAACTTTTCATGGCCCTGTACCTGAACCAGCGTGTAGGCTTGGTATATTGGGGTTCGTCCGGATACATATAGGCCATATCTCCTTTACGTCCCTTTTTCACAAATTCGAGTTCACTCAACCCTTCAGGAACCTCGATTTTGTTTTCAGAAACATATACCCATTCTTCGGTATCGTCGTCCCAAATATACATTTCGTAAATACCTACATTCTCGGCCTGATAGTATTGCCCGCGGCAAAGCTCACCACAGAAATTGGTATGCCTTTGCACGGTAACAATCCGGCTCAGTTCGTAATGGGCACCAAGGTCGATAATCACATTCCATGGCATGTTTCCGTCATCAGGATCACCTGTCCGGCCACGGCCGCCGGTATGCATAAAATTAAGGTTTTCACCTTCGTCGATAATGTCATCGACAACATATCGCAACCGACCTTCGTTCTCATTTCCAAAAGCCTGAGGCACACCACCTACCGAGTCGTTGGCTGCCGGTAAAAACCATTCTTCTTTCGGAAGTTTCATATCCTCAAGTAAGTTGATGGTTCCCATATCAACTGGTTCTGACATGTTACCATAAATATCTGAAACCCGAATTTTCACATTTACAGGATCATCAGGTCCCAAATCAAGGTCTTCCACAAACCGACGGTCTTCTTCCAGGTTGGAAGAAAATACAGAGGTCAATGACCTTTCTTCACCGTTTTCGGTGTAGGTAAAGTCAATATATACGTTGATACTTTGCTCGAGTTCGTTTTTCCAGTCAACGAAAAAAGAGCTGAAGCCGGGTTTCAACTCGAGCGATTTCACCACCCGCGTAATAGCCGATTCCAGAGGAGTTACCTCAACAGCAACTATATCGGATATGTTCCCGGCCCTGTCGCGGGCATACAAATCAACAGTGTATGGGATGGTATCTCCAAAGCCATACACGTCGAGCGAATCAACAAAATAAGATGATGAGAAAGTGAATGAATTTCCATCGGCATTGGTATATCTTGCCTCAACACTCAATACATCTTCATCATCAGGTACATCGTAAAAGAACCTGGCACCACCGTATAATGGTTCGTAGGTAATATTTAAAGGCGGTGCCGGTGGAACAGTATCATTGGATCCAGCACCGTTTTTTTCCTCGCAGGAAATTGCAAATAGCAGGAGTGCTGCAAATATGAACAAATAATTTATTGTTGTTTTCATACGATTCTATTTATCGTTTTAAAATTTAAAATTAAACAACTACCAGCCCGGATTTTGAACCAGGTTTGAATTGGTATTGATTTCATTCAGGTCGATTGGCCACAGGTGGTCAGTGATTGTAAATCTTCTGGATTGCTTCACCTCGAGGTTGAAGAAATCAGCGCCGGTAGTTCCTCTGTAATCCCACCCCCAAACAGGGGTTGAAAATTCCTGAACTGCTCTTTTATGGCGTATCATATCAAAAAACCGGCTGCCTTCAAAAGCCAGTTCGATGCCGCGTTCGCGTAAAATAATATCGCGCATACCTTCTTTTGTTTTGTGCTTGTTAACCGTACGTACAATACCTGCATCGGCCCAAACTGTTTCAACATTGGGTACGCCAGCTCTTGCCCGAACCTTATTTATGGCATCGTAAACTTCTTGGTTTGGTGCATCGAGGTATTCATTCAATGCTTCGGCTTTCATCAAATACAAATCGGCCAGGCGAATAATCGGGTACGGGTATTTAATTGTACGGGCCCAGTGGCCTGATTTCGACTCCATGTGAACCAGTTTTTTGATACCAATACCGGTTTCAAAATAGTCGGTACTGTGCTGCGATGAATTAAAACCACCATCTTCGCCGGCATACATCATGGTATTGATGCGAACACTGTGGCTCCTCCAGTAACCGCCGGTAATAGCCAGATTGGCATAAAAACGGGGTTCCCTGTTCATGTACAGTTTAATAGTTTCGGCACCGGGCTGCATAACTCCGGCCAATTCCCTGTATTCTGGTTCATCGGCTCCTGGCGTTTGCGTGAGATCCCATTTGTTGTCCGCATCAAAAGTGAGGTCTTCCTCAATGGGCACACCGTTTTCGGTATAATAACGCTCGGCCATACGGTAAGTAGATGCCATCCATTGCCATGAGTACTGCGGAGTATTGGTAATACCGCCACCGTATCCTTCGGGCAAACGCATATTGGTGGAATGGGCCAGTTCGCCCTGGTTATAATAATCAAGGTCCGAAAATCCCCAGATGAGTTCTTTATTCCAGGGGGCGGTAACTGCAAACCTCAAATCGTAAATCCGTTGTAAATTTTCCTGATTTTCAGCATACGCTTCGCGGTCGTAGGTGTAAACCTGATCGTCATAGGTATATAACTCAATCCCATTGGCCTGGCAGGCATCGATGGCCACGTCGATGGCATCAATTGCATCTTTCCACTTTTCTTTATCGTAAGTTAACGGGAAAAACGGTTCACCATCTTCATTGTAAAAATCGCCAAAATATTCCTGGTTACCGTTAAAAAACGGGCTGGCCCTGAAAAGCAATACCCTGGCTTTTATTGACTTGGCAATAACCTGGTCAACCTGGCCTAAAAGTGTTCCTGTTTTTCTTTCCGCCAAATCCGGAATGGCTTCATCCATTATTCTAATAATGTAATCAAAACTTTCTTCCACTGTCGAGCGCTTCAGAAACAGTTGTTCTTCAGAGGCATCAGGAGTAATCAGTTCCTCTGAAATAACAATGGGGCCATATTGTTTAACCAGCAGAAAGCTGTAATAAGCCTTCAGGAATTTAGCCTGTGCTGCCCATTCCTTCTTCTCATCATCGGTCATATCAGGCACCTGGTCAATAAGTGACAGAAATACGTTTGCCTGCCTTATACCTGTGTATAAAGGCGAACCGGCACCGGTACCCGACCATGTTCCAATTAACGGATCGGTAGGGGACTGTAGCCCGCGCATAATCCTGATTCCCCTGAGGTCCCAGGCATTTTCATTAAGGTCCAAGCGGCCCAGAAACTCATCGCCGCAGGTCCAGATTGATTCGTGTGTTTTATCGATACGTGGCATATAGCTATATACTTTTGCCAGTGCATCCCATGCTTCTTCCTGCGATTTAAATAAGTCCTCCAGTGTGATGGTGTTGTCAGGGACAACATCCAGGTATTCGTTACACGAAGGCATTAATGCAAGAATAAAAATCAGTATAAATAATTTTTTCAATATTTTCATCTTGTACTATTTTTAGGTATTAAAATGATAACTGAACCCCAAAATTAAACCTCTTGTTAGGTGGATATCCTAAGCCACCACGTCCCATTTCCGGGTCCCAAAGGTCAAATGGGCTTATTACAAATAAATTTTCTCCGCTAAAGTAAACCCGGCTGTTTTCCAATCCTATACTACTGAAAGTACCATCAGGAAGGTTATAACCAAATTCAACTGTTTTTAAACGAAGGAATGCACCGTTTCTCAGCCACCATGTAGATGTTTGGATATTGTTATTTAACGGTTGGGTAGATAAGCGCGGCCAGAAAGCGTGAACATCGGGATCGGTTTCTGTCCAGTAGTCGTCAGCAATAAGCGTCAGCGCGTTTCTCCGGTTGGCAAAAGGGGCAATTCCGTTACCGCCTGTTCCCGGGTCAATAAACAATGAAACACGTGCATTACCCTGGAAGAAAAAGGAAGCATCAAAATTTTTCCAACCTGCTGACAAACCAAAACCGTATTGTATTTCAGGAACCGTTGGTAACCCTAATGGTACCTGGTCGTTCGCGTTTACAACGCCATCGCCGTTCACATCTTTATATTTGATATCACCGGCCTGATAGGTGCCAAAGTCCTGTTTCGGAGAATTTTCAATTTCAGCTTCGTCCACAAATAGGCGTTCGGCAATTAAGCCCCACCATTGATTTATGGAATGTCCTTTGTGTTTCAGGTATTCATCGGCGTAATCTTTCTCGTCGAGCTTCACATACTCGTTGGTAGCATAAGTGAAATTTGCCCTTCCTGTAAGCCACCAGTTTTTGGTAGATGCATACTGGTAATCAATTGAACCCTCAAAACCATGGGAGAGTACTTCACCTACGTTTCCACTAACAGTTGCTTCCAAACCGGCTGTGGCTGGAAAATTTTGCCTTTGGAGATAAATCTGGCTCCTGTTGTCCCTGAAGTAATCGGCCTGTACCTGTAATGCATCATCGAGGAAACCAAGTTCAATACCCAGGTTCAATTTGGTTGAAACCTCCCAGGTAATATCAGGGTTGGCATATCTCGAAATAGTGTAACCACCGTAATCATTCATAAATGTTGATCCCCAGCGGTAACCTGCACCTCCTTTTGAAATATCAGAGAGGTAGAAGAACCTGTCTTGTCTCTGTGCAATTGCATCGTTACCAACTTTACCGTAAGTAGCTTTAAACTTCACGGTGTTGAATACCCGCTCCAAAGGCTGCCAGAACGATTCGTTCGAAATTAAATAACCGGCACCAAACGATGGAAAGAACCCAAAACGTTTATCACCGGCAAATTTTTCCGAACCATTGTAACCGTAGGCAAACTCAAAAAAGTAGCGTGTGTCGTAGTCGTAGGTCAAACGTCCCGAGTTACCCATATTCCTTTCAGGCAGCGTTTCATAAATTGAATTACTGTTACCCCCGGTAAGCAAATATTCTTCCCACATGAGCACGGTCATCAGGCCCAGGCTATGATTGTTGAACTCTCGGCTCCAGTTTACACGACCTTCGTAGTAATAATGGGCGCTTGCGTCGCGTCCGGGATCCACATCTCCCAGATAAGACTGGCCGCTTTCAGGATTAAGCGCATATAGTGTATAGTTTCCGGTAATTTGGTTGTACGTTTCCAGATCGTAATAATATGGATTATAAGAACGCCTGCTGGAATAAAGGCTCCAGGTATTCATTGAAGCTCTTCCCTGAAACCTAAGCCCTTCAGTAATAAATTTCAGATCCTGCGAAAAAGTTGCACTTGCGGTGATAGAACTTTCGTTCCGGTCTTCGTACCCGCGAACCATTTCGGCATAGGGGTTTTGTTTTAATGAACCGGTTACAAAAGTATTCCCGAACAAAATGTGATCGGCAAAAGCATGTTTTTCATCTGGTTCGTAAACTGCCGGAAAGTCAACAGGGTTGGAGTTCATTACCATGTTGAAAATATCTGAAGCCCCGGCATGTGGGCCGGTATATCTTTCGAAGCGCCCCTGTAACTTCACATCCAGTGTTGAAGTTGGGGTTAATTTAAATACAACATTGTTCCTCAACTGAACGCGGTTAATGTCAATGTTGTTATTAAAATTATTTTGCGGATCGACCTTCAGCAACCCGGTTTCGTTTTCCATGGTACCGGCAACAAAATAGGTTGCCACTCTACCACCACCGGAAACATTGAAATTGGCTTTTTTATTCCAGGTCGATTGATTAAACAGTTCATCGTACCAATCAATATTGGGATAAATCATTGGATTAACACCATCGGCAGTGGACTGAATTTTCTGTTCGCTGTAATAGGTACCGAGCAACGGGTTACGCGAAACCCGGGCTTCGTTGTAAAGGCGCATGTAGTCAACCCCGTCGAGCAGGTCATTCATTTGAGTTGGGGTTGCCAGGTGCGTTTCGATCCTTACATTAATTTTTGTTGGCCCTTCGCGCCCTTGTTTTGTTTCAACTATAATTATACCGTTTGCACCACGTGCGCCATATAAAACAGTTGCCGAGGCATCTTTCAAAATAGAGAAACTTTTAATGTTATCGGGCTCCAGGCGCGCTAAATCATCTGAAGAAGCTTCAAAGCCGTCAATCAAAATCAATGGGTTGGTTTTATACCCGAAAGTAGTAACCCCGCGGATAAAAAACTGGGCATTATCGGCACCGGGCTCCCCGGTTGTCTGGTAGGAAATAATACCCGGAATTTTTCCGGCAAGTGCAGAAGTAAGGTTGGAGGCAGGCTGTTTCAAATCGCCTGGTCTTACGGTTTCAATTGAAGAAATAACACTCTCTTTCTTTTGAACACCAAATGCCACAACCTGTACTTCTTCGAGTTCTGTTTCGTCTGCATAAAGCGACACGTTTATCACATTACCCTCATCTACAACTTTTTCAACAGGAGTTTTCCCAATAAAAGAAAAGAACAGGGTGTCTCCAACCGAAGCTCCAAGCGAATATTCGCCATTGCCATCGGTTACCGTTCCAGTTGTAGTGCCTTTAATTGCAATCGAAACCCCGGGAAGAGGAAGTCCATCTTCATCTTCAACAATTCCCGAAATTGTTTTTGTTTGTGCGAAAACCACACAATACAGGAATAACAAAAATGCAGTTCCAATAAATTTCAATTTCATAGAAAAAAATTTGGTTATATAATTTGACTAATAATAAGTGGTTTGGAAATTTCATCCTGAATGAACTGAGCTTCCCAATTCATTCTAAAAAATACTTCATACATGGTAGTTTCATAAATAATTCCTTTTAGTTATTAATTAAACAATCAATATTTGTAAAAAATACAACAAGCATATTGTTAATTTTAAAAATTTGCCAAACCTAATAAAACAACTTTACAAACCAAAAAATTATCCTGTAAACCAGCAATTCCGCTTGATCTTTCTAATATCAATAAAGCACTGATTAAAAGGAGTTAATGAAATTGGGATAAAATATTTTTTCTTGCTATTTTTATCTGCG